>DAIPZX010000073.1:0-9009 GCA_036781995.1 Massilibacteroides sp.
ATTTGCGGTGCAAAGGTAAAGAGAAATATTATTACTGCAAAATGTTTTCACGAACAAAACAAATCTATAAGTATAAACAATTTAAACATTCTGTCTAACAGAATGAGCCACAACACATATACAACAACACATCCCATAAAAACCAGACAGGATAGTCTGGAATAAAACGCATTTCATGCTATACAACATCTTTCTAAGATGTCGCTGAATGCAGAAGAGGAGTAATTTTACATTCGTTTTTATAACTAGTAAGATACACATGAAAAACAAAGTAGCTTTATCAGGTCTGCATGTTGATGACTTTTGCAGACAGATTGATGGTAAAAACACGACTCTATGCCTACTAACAAACCAAAGTGGCGCTGAATTAGCCATCACCAATTATGGTGCTAAAATTGTGTCGCTTATGGTTCCGGACAGATCCGGACAGTTTGTTGATGTTGTTACAGGACATCATTCGATTGATGCGTACCTGACATCTGAGGAGCCTTATTTCGGTGCTGTCTGCGGACGTTATGGAAACCGCATTGCTAAAGGTCGGTTCGTGTTGGATGGCATTGAACACAATAAGCTGGCAATCAACAATGGTCCCAACAGTCTTCATGGGGGGATACATGGTTTTAATTCCAAAGTATGGGACATAGAACAAGTGGACGGACAAACAGTCTCTCTAACTTATATATCAATGGATGGCGAAGAAGGCTTCCCCGGTACGCTGACTACCAAGGTCATCTATCATCTCACAGATCAGAATGAGGTAGAAATTTCTTATCAGGCAGTAACAGACAAGCCAACCGTGTTAAACCTGACGAATCACTCTTATTTTAATCTTTCAGGAGCAGGTGAT
Organism: Massilibacteroides sp.; assembly: GCA_036781995.1. GTDB lineage: Bacteria > Bacteroidota > Bacteroidia > Bacteroidales > Tannerellaceae > Massilibacteroides. The sequence continues at coordinate 848 of DAIPZX010000073.1, forward strand.
CCGTCTGTTGGAGATCATCTGTTAATGATCAACGCAGACTATTATCTGCCTACCGACAGTACGGCTATTCCGTATGGGCCGAAAGAGAAAGTAGAAGGAACACCTATGGACTTCCGGTCTCCTCACGAAGTAGGCTCCCGCATCAATGAAGATTTTGAACAGCTCGTATTTGGTAACGGATACGACCATACCTACATATTAAATAAAGAAGGGAATGAATTGTCTTTCTGCGCCCGGTGTATATCACCAAAGACAGGGATTGTCATGGAGACTTACACAACCGAGCCCGGCGTTCAATTGTACACTGGCAACTGGATGACCGGACATTTCGCGGGAAAGAACAGGCAACGCTATCCGGCTCGTGCCGCCTTATGTCTGGAAACCCAGCATTTTCCCGACAGTCCGAACAAACCGGAGTATCCATCAACAGTAATTCGCCCCGGAGAAGTTTTTAAAAGCAAAACTATTTATAAATTTGCAATTCAATAATTGTATCTATTAACAATCTAAATAATCTAAAAAATGGAATCAACAAAACAGAAAAATTATCTACTACCCATCATTATAATGATCATGCTATTCGGTATGATTTCATTTGTAACGAATCTGGCAGCGCCAATGGGTATTGTCTTGAAAAATCAATTTGGTGCCAGTAACGCAGAAGGTATGTTAGGTAACCTGGCAAACTTTATCGCCTATGCTTTTATGGGAATTCCCGCAGGGATTTTATTAAAGAAAGTAGGATATAAGAAAACAGCCCTGATCGCTGTTGGTGTTGGTTTTGTTGGTGTTGGCATCCAATATCTTTCTGGCGGAGCCGGCAGTTTCGCGATATATCTGGTCGGAGCTTTTGTTTCAGGTTTTTCTATGTGTATGCTCAATACGGTAGTTAATCCTATGCTTAACACGCTTGGAGGTGGGGGCAACAAAGGTAACACCCTGATTCAGACAGGTGGCACATTCAACTCACTGTGTGCAACATTAGTGCCTATTCTGGTTGGAGTTTTCGTTGCCGACGTAACGAAAGCGAATATCACCGATGTATACCCTGTAATGTATATCGCATTGGCTATATTTGCTTTGGCATTTATCATCCTTTCTATTGTAAACATTCCTGAGCCCCACATGGAAGTTAAGAAAGCCATATCAGCGGTTAAAGACAAATACAGCGCATTATCTTTCCGTCACTTCGTTTTAGGAGCAATCGGTATCTTCGTTTATGTAGGTGTTGAAGTAGGTATACCCGGAACGATGAACTTATTCCTTGCAGACACGAAGGTAGCCGGACTTGACGCTACAACTGCAGGTTTCGTAACCGGTACTTACTGGTTCCTTATGCTTATCGGTCGTTTTGTCGGTGCATCCATCGGTGGTAAAGTTTCAAGTAAAGTCATGCTGACAGTAGCTTCGGGATTAGGTTTAGCCTTAGTTTTACTGGCAATCATGTCTCCTATTACAACAAAAGTATCCATGCCTGTATTCCAAAGCTTAAACGGTAACCTTTCGTTCGGCATGACGGAAGTTCCTATCAACGCCATGTTCCTTGTATTATGTGGTCTTTGTACTTCGGTTATGTGGGGAGGTATTTTCAACCTGGCAGTAGAAGGTTTAGGAAAATATGTAACAACTGCATCCGGAATCTTCATGACTCTTGTTTGCGGTGGAGGTATTTTACCACTTCTTCAGAACTTTATCGCTGATAACGTTAGCTATATGGCAAGCTATTGGGTTGTATTCGCAGGACTTGCTTATCTTCTTTACTATGCACTTATCGGTAGTAAAAACGTGAATAAGGATATCCCTGTAGAATAATCTAAAAAAGATTTAAATATTTTCTATTCAAAGAAATTATCTAACACCTTAGTAGGATTAGATAATTTCTTTTTATATACAACAATATTATACTTCAAATTTATATATTATGATGAACGAAATAAGAGCTAAGTTTAGCGAACTGTACAAAGCCGAAGGTAGTGTTTACACGTCTCCCGGACGCATAAATCTGATTGGCGAACATACCGATTACAATGGAGGTTTTGTATTTCCCGGCGCGATAGACAAAGGGATGGTTGCAGAAATCAAATTAAACGGAACAGATAAAATCCGTGCTTTTGCTTTAGACCTGAATGAATCCGCTGAATTTGGTTTAAATGAAGAAGATACGCCTAAAGCCGGTTGGGCAAAATATATTTTCGGTGTATGTCGTGAGATCATTAAAAGAGGTGGAAAGATAGTCGGTTTTGACACCGTATTCGCAGGGGATGTTCCTCTCGGCGCGGGTATGTCTTCTTCCGCAGCTTTAGAAAGCACGTATGCATTTGCACTGAATGATATGCTGTCTTTAGGCATAGACAAATTTGAACTGGCAAAGATCGGACAGTCTACAGAGCACAACTATGTAGGTGTTAAGTGTGGAATCATGGATCAGTTCGCCTCTGTTTTCGGCAAAAAAGGTAGTTTAATGCTCTTGGACTGCCGTTCGCTTGAATATAAATATTATCCGTTCGACCCGAAAGGCTATAAATTGGTTTTATTGGATTCGGTTGTTAAACACGAGTTGGCTTCTTCCGCTTATAACAAACGACGTGAGTCTTGCGAAAACGTAGCTAAGGCTATCCGTGCCAACCATCCGGAGGTAGAATTCCTTCGTGACGCCACATTAGACATGCTGAATGAAGTTAAGCATACGGTAAGTGCTGAAGACTATATGCGTGCGGAATACGTTATCGAAGAAGTTCAACGCGTGATGGATGTTTGCGCCGCATTGGAAAAGGGAGATTACGAAACCGTAGGAGACCGCATGTATGGTACGCATCACGGCATGAGTAAGCTGTATGAAGTAAGTTGTGAAGAACTCGACTTTCTGAATGATATAGCCAAGAAATGCGGCGTCACCGGATCACGCGTGATGGGCGGAGGTTTCGGCGGATGCACCATCAATCTGGTAAAAGAGGAGAAATACGATGCCTTTATCAAAGAAGCATTCTCTGCCTATAAAGAGAAATTCGGGCACGAACCTAAATTATACGATGTAGTAATTAGTGACGGAGCGCGCAAGCTCATCTGATAACATCAACTCTTTTCACTTAAAAAAAGCTATGCTCTACTACGGCATAGCTTTTTTTATGCTGCTATAACCACCTCCAAACGCTATGCAAAAACAGAAGATGGACAGAAAACAATGAGTAAATGAAGAGATTAACTATCTTTGCATAAAACTCAAAATAATCCATATTATGAATGATATCAGGACAATGAATAGCGCGGCGGACAATATACGTATTCTGGCTGCATCTATGGTAGAAAAAGCAAATTCCGGACACCCGGGAGGTGCAATGGGTGGTGCAGACTTTATAAATGTATTATTCTCCGAGTTTCTCGTTTATGACCCCAAGAATCCTAAATGGACAGGAAGAGATCGTTTCTTCCTTGACCCGGGACATATGTCTCCGATGCTTTATTCCGTGTTAGCTCTTACCGGGAAATACACAATGGATGAGTTAGCCGCATTCCGCCAATGGGGAAGCGCTACTCCGGGGCATCCGGAAGTCGATATCGAACGGGGTATTGAAAATACGTCAGGACCATTAGGACAAGGACATACCTATGCTGTCGGAGCGGCTATCGCTGCCAAGTTTCTGAAAGCACGTCTGGGCGATCTGATGAATCAAACGATCTACGCTTACATTTCCGATGGAGGAATACAAGAGGAAATATCTCAGGGAGCAGGGCGCATTGCCGGAACGTTGGGATTGGATAACCTGATCATGTTTTATGACTCAAATAACGTACAGCTTTCTACTACAGTAGAAGAAGTGACTATCGAGAATGTGGCCCAAAAATATAAAGCCTGGGGATGGAAAGTTATTTCAATCAATGGTAATGATGTAAATGAAATACGCGCCGCACTGACCGAGGCTAAAACGGTTGAAGACCAACCTACACTGATAATCGGCACTACGATCATGGGTAAAGGTGCGGTCGATACGAATCAGGGCAGCTATGAAAATAAAGTATCCACACACGGACAGCCCTTATCCGCTGCCGGCGCTTCTTTCGCAGACACAGTCAAAGGATTAGGAGGAGATCCTGAGCACCCATTCAGAATTCTACCTGAAGCCGCCGCGATCTATACCAATCGCGCGAAAGAACTACAAACAATTGTAGCCGAACGTTACAATGCCGAAGAATCCTGGGCTAAAGCCAATCCGGAATTAGCCGCAAAGAAAGCCAAATGGTTCTCTAAAGAAGTTCCTGCGATCGACTGGTCTGCTATCGAACAAAAACCGGGACAAGCTACACGTGCTGCTTCGGCAACTGTACTTGGCGTATTAGCTTCGCAAGTCGAGAATATGATTTGTGCTTCTGCCGATTTATCTAACTCCGATAAGACAGACGGCTTCCTGAAACAGACAAAATCTCTGCGCAAGGGTGACTTTAGCGGTGCATTCTTCCAGGCAGGTGTGGCGGAGCTTTCTATGGCTTGTATCTGTATCGGCATGTCGCTGCACGGCGGAGTGATTGCTGCCTGCGGAACATTCTTTGTATTCTCAGACTATATGAAACCTGCCATACGTATGGCTGCTTTGATGGAACAACCCGTCAAGTTTATCTGGTCGCATGATGCATTCCGTGTAGGTGAAGACGGACCTACGCACGAACCGGTAGAGCAGGAAGCGCAGGTTCGCTTAATGGAGAAACTGAAAAATCATAAAGGACATAATTCCATGTTGGTGCTTCGTCCCGCCGATGTCACCGAAACAACAGTTGCCTGGAAGTTGGCCATGGAAAACACCTCCACTCCTACCGGATTGATCCTGTCCAGACAAAATATAACCGATCTACCGGCAAAAAGCAATCGGTATGAAGAGGCTTTACAGGCGGCTAAAGGTGCTTATATCGTAGAAACCGATAGCAACCCCGATGTTGTTATGGTGGCTTCCGGTTCGGAAGTGGCTACGTTGGTTGAAGGAGCAGCTTTGCTGCGGGCGGATGGCGTCAAGGTGCGTATCGTTTCTGTGCCTTCCGAAGGATTATTCCGCAGCCAGAGCAAAGAATATCAGGAAGCTGTGATTCCTTCAGCGAGCAAAGTATTCGGACTTACCGCCGGGCTTCCCGTCAATCTTGAAGGATTGGTAGGAGCAAACGGAAAAGTCTGGGGTCTGGAATCATTTGGATTCTCCGCTCCTTACAAGGTTTTGGACGAAAAATTGGGTTTTACGGGCAAGAACGTATACCTGCAAGTAAAAAATTTATTAGCATAACATCCCTCACACCATACAGATAATAGATGAAAACGATAGGATTAAGTAATGATCATGCCGGCTACGAATTGAAAGAGTTTGTCAAACAGATTCTGGACAAAAAAGGCATACCTTACAAAGATTATGGGGCACAGTCTGCCGAGAGCTCAGATTATCCCGATTTTGCCCATCCATTAGCGTATGCTGTTGAAAAGGGTGAGGTGGCAGAAGGTATAGCTATCTGTGGAAGCGGCAACGGAATAGCCATGACTCTCAATAAGCATGCAGGAATACGTGCCGCATTAAGCTGGAACGCAGAAATAGCCGCCTTGGCACGTGCGCATAACGACGCGAATATCCTCGTTATGCCCGGCAGGTTTATCAGCAAAGAGGAAGCCTCAAAAGCCGTTGATGCCTTTTTAAATACGTCCTTCGAAGGTGGACGACACCAACGACGAATCGAAAAAATCCCGATCTAACGAGCTGGCGAGGGTATCAAAACCCTCGCCTGTTTTTTACCCCCCTACCTCAAGGTATAACTAATCCCTCCTGTCAGCCAGAAACCTGCCTGTGGAATATTCCCCAGATCATAATATTTTGTATTATACACGTTATTCGCACTCAGGTGGATCAGGCAATCGTTCAGTTGCCAGTTGATTCTCAGATCCAACGTTGAGAAAGGCTTATACGCTGTAAATTCGCCCTTCACTCCGTTGTCATACCTTGTATAGCCACCCATTCGCTTCTGCCAGCGAAAATTCCAGCTTGCCGTTATATTCTTCACAATGGGATGCTCCAACTTAAGGGTTACTTTATCCCGGAGATAATTCAATGCGTAATTCGAGATCAGCTTGCCGGAAGACTTATTCTGATGTAAACGCATATAGCCGGCATGCAATACGGTCTGAGTCGGCAGCACAGGGATTATTTCACCTAAAGCCAGGCTCAATCCCGTTTCAATTCCCTTTTTATCCAGTTGGGTTATATTGCGTGATTCCCATTTATCGTCCACATCCGCTTTCACCCAGTCAATAATATCCTTTCCTTTCATCAGATAAGCCGTAGCATAGACGTTCATAAACCAAGTGTTATATTTTACGCCCACTTCAAAGGCTTCCGAATTTTCAGGCTTCAGGTCTGTATTTCCTATATGCGTATCCGTTGTGTAATAGAGATCCGTAAAGGTCGGCATACGGGTTGCTTTGTTCCACGAAGCGAATGTTTTTAAATTATCCAACACACGATAACTCAGATTGAGCGAAGGGTAAAACGTATAGTCGCCGCGTAAAAAAGTAGTGTAGTTAGCAAGCAGACCCGTCGTCAGTGTAAACCGGTCAAGGAGGATGTTATGCTCCAGGGCAAAACTGATAGTTGTACGGTCATCAGCTACGGTATATTTCCCATCCGCTTCCTCCATTGGTTTTCCCAACACGTTGCTTACAATCCCTTCACTGCGAAGTTCACTGCCCAAATTAGTAATACCTAATATGGAGGCATATTGCATATTCAGATTTGCCCCGTACACATCACTGCGGTGGTAGTTATGCCCCGCATACGAGGACGGCGCCGGTGTACCATCTCTGTATAATTGAAATTCATCATAGTGCCTGTTCCAGTAAACGGCAGGAATAAATTTGAGCTTGTCTCCCGTTTCACCACGGATTGAGGCAAACCAGGAACCGGTTTTGTCGTATTGATTGGGATGAGAAGCCGAATAAAAAGTATTGGCGCCATACCTTTTGTCATTGTATCCCAACTGTATATCCACATTCGATTCTTTCTCGGGTTTCAGCCGGGTTTGCCAAAGCAGATTCCAAATAGCATAGTCGCTGTTGGCAATATACCCATCGGAAGCAGTATATCCTACCGAAAGCTGACTTGTAGCAAATGAAGAAGCTACCGCCCCACTCGCCTGTACGCCCCACAGTCCGTAACTGCCGACTTCCAGATTCACATAAGCCTGATGATCAGGCTGCTTTTTTGTAATAATATTGATACCACCGGAAAACGCGCTCGCCCCATACGTAAGGGAAGAAGGGCCATGAATAATTTCTATACGTTCTACATCGGAAAAATTGACGGGAATGTCAAAACTGTAATGTCCGGTTTGAGGAGAGGAAAGATTAATACCGTTAAGAAGAATTGCCGTTTGGTCAAAAGAACCGCCACGAATGGAGATGTCGGCTTGCACCCCGTGGCCTCCGCGCTGCACCACATCGATATTGGCAGCATAATTAAGTAAATCCTGAATACTTCGGACAGGCGATTGCTGAATCTCTTCTTTCGTAATGATAGTCACTAAACGAGCCGCCTGACTCATCGCCATCTCCACACGCGAGGCCGTGACCGTCACCTCTTCCAGCTCATGCTCCGTTTCCGCACTCTCCACTCCGGCAACCACATTGGTCTGTGCCGAAACCGTTCCCGCAGCCGCAAAAGTAAGCACACAACCGGATACTACCCCAATCGTCACTTCCTTATGCAAACTATTGAACGCACTGTAAGCCTTCCCTGCAAAGCGTTTAAATCGAAAGGTTTTCAGCTTGTTAAACTTTTCCTGTTTCATAAATTATCAGTATTTTTTTGCACTAACGCGTTGTAAAAGTACAATTTATTTTCACCTTATCCTCAGGGCAAACGCATTTAAAATAACATCTAAAATAGCATCGTCATCCGAGGAACGAAATGACGAAGCAATCTAAAGGGGCGCAGATTAGATTGCTTCGCTGCGTTCGCAAAGACGAGACTATTTTAAATGCGTTTTACCGCCTATGACAGTGAATTATTGAAATTATTCTTTACCCTATCTGTTATTAAATGTAAAAAAGCAGGCGACGAAGTGTTAAAACAGAGACAGGTAACACACATCACTATGAATCAAAAAAAACATAAGTATGAATTCAAAAATTCATAGTTATG
>DAIPZX010000074.1:0-8919 GCA_036781995.1 Massilibacteroides sp.
ATATTCAGCCGATTGTTGTCCGCATGAAGCCAACATAGCTGTGGCGATAAATACTACTAATAACTTTTTCATTTTTGTTCTTTTTAATTTTATTCAACTTCTGTTTTTTTGTCTTTTTTGCTTTTCAGCCCCGACAAAATAATAACAATTTCACCTTTCGGTTCGTTCCGTGTGAAATGAGTAATGACTTCTTCTAATGTACCACGCACAGTTTCTTCGTGCAACTTGGAGATTTCGCGTGAGATAGAGACCTGCCGGTCATCTCCCATGTATTCTCTGAACTGTGTCAGTGTTTTCACCAAACGGTAAGGTGATTCATAAAAAATGATAGTTCTTGGCTCGGCAGCTAATTCCTTAAGACGCGTCTGACGCCCCTTTTTTTGTGGAAGGAAGCCTTCAAAGCAGAACTTCTCATTCGGTAATCCTGATGCAACAAGCGCCGGAACAAATGCCGTAGCACCAGGTAAGCACTCAACGTCTACGCCTATACGCACACACTCGCGCACAAGCATAAAACCGGGATCAGAAATGGCCGGAGTACCGGCATCAGAAACAAGCGCAATATTCTCTCCGCCTTTAATGCGTTGAGCAATCTGTTCGACAGATTTGTGCTCATTGAACTTGTGATGCGATTGCATCCGGTTCTGAATCTCAAAATGTTTTAGCAAAAAACCGGTAGTTCGCGTGTCTTCCGCCAGAATCAAATCGGCTTCTTTTAATACACGGATGCCTCTAAAGGTCATGTCTTCTAAATTGCCGACCGGGGTAGGTACTACCGTTAGTTTTGCCATGCTTCTCTGTTTTAAAGAAAACGTTTTTCCAGATGACTTACAAAAGCGACAACCGCATCACTCTTAAAGTCCCAATTCATTTCATTATGAAGATAAGCCATTGCCTTTTCTAAGGAGGATTCCTGATTCAGAGAATCCAATACCCGGAACATAACTTCCTCATTTCCTCCGAATAATTCTTTTTTAAATAAAAAATAATCATTCAGACTAAATGATTTTCGTAAGTCTGTAACGGTTTTTCTTTCCAGAGTTTCTTTTAGAGATGTAATATGTTTTTCTTCAACTTTCGAAACAGGAATTAGCTCTGCTTCTATACTTTCCTTTTCTGTCGCGACTTCTTTCACCTTTTGTTCTTCCGCGCTTAAACGAGCGCCGATTTCTTCTATACAGGCACGTTGCTCTTCAATCTTTTGTTCTAATCCGGAATTTCTGGTTTGCTCTATAGTATAAACAGAACGAGAAATTCTTTGAATAAGTTCAAACGATTCTCCGAAAAACGAACCCGGTACTTCTTTGTCACGAAGTCCGGAAACAAGCTGCTCCAACTCATGAAGATGAGTTAATAGTTTGTCAACCTCTACTCTATCTGTCATTTTCAATTAATTAATACAACAAAATTAGACCTTTCTTTAAATAAAAACGTATTTGTTAATGAAAAAGTGCGTAAAAATCAGATTCGGGCACATAAATTAATACCTTCGCATCAGAATTGAATACAGAATATGGATTATACATCTCTTGAATATAAGCGGCTGGATCACATAGCTACGCTTGCTGTTGATGTCGGCACGTTTTTGCTGGCCTGTGGCGCTCATTGCGGACGTATCAGCCGCAATCTTAACCGGATTGTCAATGCCTGGGGCGTTCATATTCACATACATTTCTCTTATACCGGAATTTTAGTGACGGCTTGCTATGATGACTACCCCGAAATGCCTGTGACCATTTATAAGCGTTCTCCGGTTCACGGGGTGAATTTTACGGCAATAAATGAGATCAGCCAGCTTTCCTGGCTTGTGCAGACGGAAAATGTATCGGTGGAAGATGCAACCGAACTGTTTACGCAGATAAAGAACAAGAGGGCTTATCCCAAACGTGTTTTGCTGGCGGCTATCGGCATGTCTTGTGCATGTCTTTGTCTGGTTGCGGGTGGAGACTGGCGGGATGCTATTATTGCTTTTGCCGCTTCTGTTATAGGCATGATGGCGCGTCTTGAAATTATCCGGCACAATTATAATCAGATGATTTCTTTTATTGCGGCGGCTTTTGCGACCTCTTTTGTTACCGGGTTGAATGTGATCGGAGTCTTTGACCCTGTTTGGGGCGAGAGTCTGGCTCCCGACCGGGCTTTGGCTACGGCGGTGTTGTATCTTGTGCCGGGTGTGCCGTTGACAAACTGTATAATCGACTTAATTGAAGGTTATGTGCCGTCGGCCATTGCGCGAGGCGTGTTTGGCGCTTTTATATTGCTTTGCATAGCAACGGGGATGTCAATCAGTATTTTGTTGTTTGGAATAAATAATTTTTAAGCCGATGTTACCTGAAAACCTGATATTAGCAACCTTGTTCGATATTCTGTTGGGTGGAATTATTGCTGTCGGATGGGGGATTCTGTTTAATACACCCCGGCAGGTGCTTTATGTTGCCGCTCTGTTGGGAGGGCTGGGGCATAGTATCCGTTTCCTTTTGCTGGAAGCGGCAGGAGCTCCGTTGGTGTTGGCAACCTTGGCAGGAACTGTTTTTATCGGTTTTCTGGGGATTGCTTTCGCCCGCAAAGTAGATACGCCCCCCGTTATATTCACAATGCCTGCCTGTATAACGATGATACCGGGCATGTATGCCTATCATACGATGCTGGGTTTTGTTAAAATGGCCGGCTCGGACATCACCGTTCAAGACCCTTCGTTGGTGCCGCAAACAGCTCAATACTTCGTTATAACCCTATCTTTGCTGTTTACCTTATCCATTGGTATCACTATCGGATCTCTGTTGTTCCGCAAGAAAACAGCCCGTGAAATTAAACTGAATCTGCCGAGTCTGCCTTTCTTTAAGCACAAGCAATAATCCGGATTAACGCTTATACTTGTGCTTTTTAGTGTTCTTCAAAGGTTTAATAGAATCTTATTTGTATTTTTGTTCTTCCCTTCATGTTCGGTCTGTTGGGATTTATTACTAATATCAAATTTAAAAGAACGCAAATGAAGATGAAATTTTACACGTTATTAATTACATTATTTTTACTTCCCGGATTTAGTTTAGCTGCTCAAACCTATAATGAGCACGATTTGTCAAAGCTGAAGGCCTTTCTGGAGCAACCTTCCGGCGCGAAGAGGAATATAGACCTTTTATGGGGAAGTGCTCCTGCGCAATTGCTGGAAGATGGAAGCAACTGGGTGTCTGGTCTGGGAGGCTATGTGACATGGAAGAACGGACGGTTAGATAAAATTGAAGCGCCCGATAAGAATCTTTCGGGGAAAGCGGATTTTGAAGGTTGTGCAACGCTTGAGTTGTTGTATTTGAAAAACAATAACTTTACGGCGGCAAATATGAAAGGCTGCACTCAGCTCGGACGGTTTTATATGTGCGTCAACCAGCTTGCGTCAATCAATTTTGACGGTTGTGACAATCTCCGGGAATTATCAGCCAGCAGCAATTCTTACACAACGCTTGATTTGACGAATAAAGCAAAATTAGTTCAACTGTATATCCCGAACAACCGGTTGACCTCGCTCAACCTGAAAGGTTGTGTTGCGCTGAAAGAACTTACTTTCACCAAGAAAGGAAACATAGCGAGTCTTGATTTGTCGGACTGCGTTGCCTTGACAACGCTGGTTTGTTATGGAAATAACATCAAAACGCTCGACCTGAGTAAGAATCCAAACCTAAAAACATTGACGCTTACTGAGACAGATCCTACCGGTACGTATACCAATCCTCTGACATCTTTGAACATAAGCGGATGCAAGCAATTAGAATCGTATGACTTTATCGGAACATTTCCCGGTTTGCAAACATTGAATATTTCCAACTGCGGTTTGAGCAGTATCGATCTGAGTAAAAATACGAAATTAACCGGGCTGGAAGCCGGCGGACAACAGCTGTCCGTTGAAAAGCAGACTGTAGACAAGGGTGAGCTTAAACTCGATGTTTTAGGCATAAATGGTATAATTGTAACCCCGTCTGATGGAGGTGTTTTTGAAAACGGACGGATAACCTGGACTAATCTTTCTCCGGGAGAAGGTAAATACACGTATGATTTTACGACAGAACTTCCTGCAGGTGTGACCGGAACGCCATTTGGCGGAACAGTTTCCGTACCCTGGTATAACGAAGGTTCTTCGGTAGCCAATATGGAAGTGAAAAACAACCCCGTTGTAATCTACGCTGCAAACGGCATGCTTTATGTTCGCGCAGAAACACCACAACCGGTTCGGGTATTTAACTGGATGGGGCAACAGGTTAAACAAGCAGCATCAGCAACCGAGGTTTCATTTTACTTGCCGAAAGGCATCTATATCGTACAGTCGGGAAATAGCGTGATTCAGAAAATTATCGTGAAATAAGCGAAACACATATTAAGGAATAACACACACACACAAGAACATAACTAATAATATCATGGCTTTAAAATTTATTACAGCTGAAGAGGCTGCTTCATTTATCAATCACGACGATACAGTCGGATTTAGCGGATTTACAGCAGCCGGTTGCCCGAAAGTGGTGCCTGCTGCTATTGCCAAAAGGGCAAAAGAAGAACACGAAAAAGGAAACCCTTTTAAAATAGGTGTATGTACAGGTGCTTCGACCGGCGACAAGATCGATGGAGAACTGGCGCGTGCGAACGCAATCAAGTTCCGCACGCCTTACCAGTCAAACAAAGATCTGCGATCGGCTCTGAATACGCATGAAGCGCATTATTTTGACATGCATTTGTCTGAATTGGCACAAACGCTGCGTTATGGTTTTCTGGGAAAAGTTAACGCGGTGGTCATTGAGGCTGCCGATGTAACCGAAGACGGAGAGATTATTCTCACTGCCGGTGTGGGTATTTCTCCGACACTTTGCCGTCTGGCTGATAAAATCATTGTCGAACTGAATGCCTTTCATCCGAAAGAAATTCGTGGAATGCACGACATCTATGAGCCGGCAGACCCGCCTTATCGCCGTGAAATACCTATTTATACGCCTTCCGACCGGATCGGAACGGCTTATGTAAAAGTAGACCCGAAAAAGATCGTAGGTGTGGTTGAAACTAATCTTGAGAACGAAGGCGGCGCCTTCTCTCCGCTCGACGAGACGACCATGGCGATTGGAAAGAATGTGGCTAACTTCCTTGTTGAAGAGATTAAAAAAGGACGCTTGCCGAAAGGATTTGTTCCGCTTCAGAGCGGCGTAGGCAATGTGGCAAACGCTGTGTTGGGTTGTATGGGTGAAAATCCGGAAATTCCCGCGTTTAATGTTTATACAGAAGTAATTCAGGATGCTGTTATCTCCTTGATGAAAAGCGGACGGGTTAAGTTTGCCAGTGGTTGTTCCTTGACTGTGAGCAATGAGGTAATGAAAGAAATCTACGCCGATCTGGCTTTTTTCAAAGATAAGATTTTGCTTCGTCCGCAGGAAATATCCAATAATCCCGAAGTTGCCCGTCGCTTAGGGCTGGTAACGATCAATACGGCGCTTGAGGCGGATATCTTTGGAAACATCAATTCAACCCATGTTTCAGGTACACGTATGATGAATGGTATCGGAGGGTCGGGAGACTTTACCCGTTCGGCGATGCTTTCCATCTTTACCACTCCTTCTACGGCGAAGGATGGAAAGATCAGTGCCTTCGTGCCGATGGTGTCTCACTTAGATCACAGCGAGCACTCGGTTAAGATATTGATCACAGAATATGGTGTGGCAGACCTGAGAGGAAAATCACCGGTTCAACGCGCGCGTTGTATCATTGATAATTGTGTGCATCCAGACTACAAGCCATTACTCAACGAGTATCTTGAAATGGGCATCAAAGGACATACGCCGCAAAACCTCAAATGCTGCTTCGCCTTCCATCAGGAACTGGAAAAAAGCGGTGACATGAGAAACGTAAAATGGGAAGCCTATCGATAAAACCAACCGTTTTGTCATCCTGACGTCAGGAAAGATCTTCATGTGTTATGCTGAGGTCTTTCATTGCATTCAGGATGACAAAACTGCTTTTTTGATTTCTCCTGATTGCGTGGGTGTGGGGTGATATAATTTTTATCTTTACTCCTGAACAATCAGTTGAAAGCCTTCTCCGCGGATAGTTTGTATTTTTATCGAAGGGTCTTCTTTCAGGTGTTTGCGGATACTTGCCATAAAGACATCTAAGCTGCGCGTGGTGTAAAAGTCATTGTTCCCCCAAAGTGCGGAAAGAATATCCTCCCGCTTCACAACCTCTCCTTTCTTTTCAAACAAGAATTTCAGGATTTTCATTTCCCGTTCTGTCAATTGAACGCAATTTTCTCCCCTTATCTGAAGCGTTCGCGTATGTGTATCCAACAGGCAGTTGCCTAAAAGCAGATTAGAACTGTGGTCTGCTGCCGCGGCATTATTGCTATTTATCCGTTTTAACAAAGTAATCAGCTGAATATGCAATTCTTCCGGCAGGTATGGTTTGCGGATGAAATAATCAGCTCCCGTATGAATACCTTCAATAAATTCTTGGGGGCTTTTACGGGCGGAAGCGAAAACAATCAGCGTTTTTGCATCTGTTTTCCGGATTTCCTGTACCATTTCAAGACCGGACATTCCGGGCATCTCTATATCGGCAACGACAATATCGGGGCGTATTTGCTTGTATAGCTCCAGTCCCTCTTCTCCGTTCGCGGCTCTGTGTATTTCATAATCACCCATCAAACCCAGGCTGCCGGTTACTATGAATGCCAACGATTCGTCATCTTCCACAAAGAGTAATTTAAGGGTTTCCATTTTGCTGATTTCCATTTATTGTTTTTTCATTATTGTTAAAAGGTAAAATAAAGAGTCCCAACACCAACACAAATTCACTTCCCTCCCCTTTCACGCTGGAAAGACCGATGGTGCCCTGATGAGCAATCGTAACCTGGCGAGCATAACTCAATCCCAAACCAAATCCTTTAGCTCCCCCTTTGCGAAACACGGCCGATCCGCGTTCAAATTTATTAAAAATTTTCAATTGATCATCAGGTGAAATGCCGAATCCGTTATCTTTTACATAAATAAACAGCTTTTTTTCTTTTATTTCGCAAGTGATACGAATCGCAACGGCATCACCCGAATACTTGATCGCGTTATCAATCAGATTACTGATTGCCTGTTCCACCAAAGTGGCATCAATAAAAACGGAGTAGTTGTGTAATTCATAAAAGGTTTCAAAAGAGATTTTTTTACCGGCAGACAGCTGATAGCGTTCTGTTAATTTATAGATTATCCGGGGCAGGTCGGTCTCTGTCCGGTCTGCTTCCATGTTTTTGGTTTCCAACCGGGCAATTGTCAGAATCCGGTCTACCAGCGTTTGTATACTCAACACCTGATCAATAGCAATCTGAGCAGCCTTTTTTCCAAACTCCGGATTTTCAGAAAAAAGCCCATTCTCGAAATTAGACAATGCGATATAAATTGTATTCAACGGACTTTTCAAGTCGTGAATCAGCGCATGGCTGAAATCTTCCCGCAGTTTATTGAAACGGTATTGATTATAGGCGTAACGGATTTGAACAATCAGGGCAACGATTAATATAAGAAGCATTAAGAAAGAAGCAATTGTAAGGCCTACCATTTGCTTCAAAACTACCGGCATGGATATATCAGCAATAAGTTGCACATATTTCTTATTAAGAATAATGATTGAATCGGAAACGAAAACCCCCTTTCTCTCTTGTAATCCGGAGTCACCCACCTCTTCCAAAAGGACTCCTGTAGAGTCTTTATAGCAGATCTGATGATTTAGTTGATAGTTGGCTGTTGCCAGTTCTATTTGAAGAAGACTGTCTAAAATAGATAATTCAAGATCAAATCCGTTAAATGATAATAAATACTGTGAAATATTATTGCTCAAGCTCTCTTCTATATCAAGTCTCGCCACGATTGTTGTTTCTTCCCCTTCAGGAATCTCACTACTATTGTCAATAACAAGCTCACGTTCGTCTGCATCCAATTTTTCCATCCGTAACATCAGATCGTTTTTAACAGATTCCTGAAAACAAGAGTTTATTTTAGATTGTATCCTTTCTTCTTCCAAACGATATGTATTATAAAGCCATACAGACTGAAAAGCCAGCAAGATCAATATGGAAGCAACGAAAATGATTCCTATAGTACGAATATTCATAAAACAAGCATTAGTAAAGTTAATAACAACTTAACATACGGCAAAAAAATAACAAAGTGATAACCTTTAATAAGGTTTAGATAACATATTCCTAATTTTTATCCCAATAATTTTGCCTTTACAAACATAATTAAAAAAAAAGAAAATGAAAAAGAAAACGAAAAAAGAAATTGCAGAAGTAATCTATGAAGTAAAAGAGCTGAGTGCAGAACAAGCTAAAGATATCTACGGAGGTATTAGCTACGCATACCGAATAGTTGATGGAGTATTGGTGCTTGTGTTTGTAAAAGATAACTCAATTCAATAAACATCCTTTTGTTATTTATCTCATGCTTATCTTAACAAACTCTTAACCTAAAGATAACATTAGATAACCTAAAAAGAGGACAAATCATCTAACCTTTGTATCAAACTATAAATAATCATGAATTATGTCACTATTACCTTCAGATTTTATCAAGCACAGTATGGATGCCTATATAGACACCCATACTACTAAATCACAGAAAATTTATTGGGTCGTTTTAGCGGCTGTATTGGCGGTTATTATCTCTTTGCCTTTTATCTATGTAGATGTCTCCGTGCAAGATCGGGGTGTTGTGCGCCCCTTAGCCGACAAAATACAATACCAGCAAAACCGCTTGGATGATTATCAATCGCATCTGAAAGATTTGGGCTATTTGTTATGAGCTTGGACGAGACTAAGCATATAAAACATCAAAAATATTTAACGCAATAAAAAAAGAATGAAAACAACTTCAATTACACTTTCCATTTTAGCTCTTTTTGTGT
>DAIPZX010000075.1:0-8900 GCA_036781995.1 Massilibacteroides sp.
ATACTTATTGAATTATCTGTCTTATAGCCCCTGTTTCAGGATAGAAGGTAACCTTTACGGGAGATTTTTTATCTTCAAACATAACCGGAGCAAGACCTTCTTGCGTTCCAAATTGAGTAATCTGGACTTCGCCTTTATATAATGTTCGCTTATTCATCTGTATTTCCACATTAGCCTTGCCCGGGATATTATAAATTATTCCTTTCAAAGATTTCTCCTTGCGGGCAGCTTCCTTCTCATCAAGTACCGGAGCGCGGTCTGTCGCCTTCAGATTGAGATAAACCGGAGTTCCTCCCAGATCATCAGCATCCACAACGCCTAAAAGAGATGAAAAGCGGAAGAGAATCTCTTTATCCAGATCATCATGAGGAATAATCGTAACATCGTAGTCCAGAATCTCCTCTACAATAATACCCGTAAAAAGATTAATCAACGCTTTTTCCTGTTCTTCCAACTGTTCTATAACAAGCTTCATCGCTTCTCCGTCCGGAGGAAGATTATCAGCGTCACCGGTCAATATATTTAAACGGCTTTCACGAATACGATAGATTTGTTTAGCAGCAACTTCGGCTTGCTTTGCAACAGAACCTGCCATCAGCAACTCCTCCGAGTAGACAGAAGCATCGGCAACACGCATTGGCTGCAGTTTATTCTTTCGTGCAATATCCATTTCAGATTCTTCCGGAGAGTATTCCGCATTAATAGAACAAAGCAGTCCATCTTCCGTCAGATAGGCATAAGGAGCCACTGTCCCCACCTTAAATTCAACAACATAAGTCTGATCCGGATCAGGTATCCCTTTATTAAACAAAGAAACTTTGCTTAATTCATAAAACACCTTGTCTTCGGTAACGACCTCTTTTACTCCCAGATATTTTTCAGCATATTTATAGTAAGGACCTGCCTTACAAATAGATTTCTTTACTTCTGCGTTTATCACCAACGAAGTTTTTGGCAGCGAATAAGTTATTCCAAAATTATTGCTCTTCAACGCATTTCGTTTTACCACTTTTGTCTGAGCAAAAACAGGTAATGAAATCAACAAACTTACAGCAAGGATAAGATTCTTCATTTCCAATTTTGTATTATATCAATATAAAGATTTTACAAATCTATAAAAAAACTACATAAATCACCTAATACAAAGGCACAACAATCTGTATCAATCGCTTATTCAGGTAACTTGAAAAGAAATATGACCATCATTCAATGGTTGCAAAAAAAACATTACATCGCTTTTAAAGTTTTGAGAAACATTTTATACACCCTTTGAATATTTTACCCCGACTCTCGTTCCGATAATTTATTTTATTACTATATTCGTTGTGATGTTTGACCTCTAAAATAAACTAAAATATGAAGTTGAAATATATCACGCTATGTATATTTATCTATTTGATTGTAAATCCGATTATGGCACAAGACAGTCCTATACTCTTATTTCCCAACGGCGCGCCGGGAGAAAGCGCTAAATTGATTGAAAAAGCAGACAGGGAAGGAGGGTTTACAGGAGGCGAGCCCGTTCTTCGCATCACGGGAGTAAGCGAACCAACGATTACCATCTATACCCCCTCTGAAGAATTAGCCAACAACTCAGCGGTGATCGTTTGCCCGGGAGGAGGCTATAACATTCTTGCCTATGATTTAGAAGGAGATGAGGTGTGCCAATGGCTGAATGACCTGGGCATCACGGCTGTTTTATTAAAATACCGGGTACCCAGAAGAGAGGGTTTGCCAAAGCATGAAGCACCTCTTCAGGATGTGCAGCGCGCGATCAGTTATATACGCTCCAATGCAAACGAACTGAATATTGACAAAAACAGCATTGGTGTAATGGGTTTCTCTGCCGGAGCCCATTTAGCAGCTACCGTAAGTAACAATTTTACCCAAAAGACATACCCCACTGTTGATGCCGCCGACCAAGTTAGCTGCCGACCGGATTTCTGTCTTTTAGTCTATCCCGCCTATCTGGATGGCGAGTTTTTTCAGGTTGCACCGGAAGTAAACCCAACTCACGACACCCCGGAAACAATGATTATCCAAACAGAAGATGATAAATCTTACATAAACAGCAGTCTCTTTTATTATCACGCGCTCAAAGAAGCAGGCGTCCCGGCGCGTATGCATCTGTATAGTAAAGGAGGACATGGTTACGGTCTAAGAGACACAGGAGCTGCCGTAAATGAATGGCCGGACAGAGCAGAAGACTGGTTTCGTGAAATAGGGATACTGAATTAATTTTCCCTATACTATATTAAATAACATTTCATGTTATGTAACACAACGCATTAAAATCATATATTTGTGTATGTTTTAACACATTTAGTGAGAGGTGTTTTTATGATAAAAAAATATGTTTTCCCGGGATTCGTTTTTGTTTGTATCTTATTATTATTCTCATGCAAACAAAAAGAGCCGGAGTATCCAATTGTTGAGGTAGAATCTGTAACCACAGATGATATTGAGATTTACGGCAGATACGTTGGTCTTATCCGTGCTTCACGTAATGTTGAGATACATGCCAGAGTGGAAGGTTTTCTGGAAAAAATGACCTTTAGTGAAGGGAAAAAAGTAGAAGAAAACGAGCCTTTATTCTACATCAACAACGCAACATACAAAGCCAAGGTTGAAAAAGCTAAGGCTCAACTGAAAAAAGAGGAAGCACAACAGGCAAAAGCCCAACGGGATGTGGAGCGTCTACGTCCTTTGTATGAACAAAACGCAGCCAGCCAGCTTGACCTGGATAATGCTGAAGCAGCTCTGAATATGGCTAATGCCAATGTAGCCATGAGCAAAGCAGACTTAGATCAGGCCGATCTGGAATTAAGCTATACCGTAGTACGCTCACCATTATCAGGCTATATAAGCGAACGATATGTGGATGTCGGCACTTTAGTAGGCAATTCAAACTCTTCTCTCCTGGCTACCGTTGTGAAACGCGACACGGTTTTAGTAGATTTTAAAATGACCGCGCTGGACTACCTCAAGTCTCAACAAAGAAATGTACACATTGGCGAATTAGACACCACCCGCTCATGGCAGCCCACCATAACAATAACGTTGGCTGATAATTCCGTTTATAATGAAAAAGGAATTGTTGATTTTGCCGCTCCACAGGTAGATCCTAAAACCGGGACTTTTGGTGTAAGGGCAGATATGCCAAATCCTAATCAGGAATTATTACCCGGACAGTTTACGCAGGTAAGACTATTATTAGATGTACACGAAGATGCGATCGTAGTTCCACGTAAAGCTATTTCTATTGAGAAAGGAGGCTCGTTCATCTTTGTGATACGGCCGGATAGCGTTGTCGAAAAGCGCTATGTAGAAACAGGCGCTGAGCAAAACAATAAAATAGTCATCATACGTGGTTTGTTGGCTAATGAAAGTATTGTTACCGAAGGCTATCACAAACTAACACACGGACAGCGAGCTATTGCTGTAAGGAAATCGGAAACGGGTACAGAAGTGTCAGAGGAGGAAGATCGATGAAACCGGGATTTTTTATAGACAGACCCATACTCTCAACTGTTTTGTCTTTATTGATTGTTATTATTGGTGTTATCGGATTGGTTGTTTTGCCTACAGAACAATACCCGCCAATTACTCCTCCGGTAGTAACCATCAGTGCCTCCTACCCCGGCGCCAATGCTACCAGTGTATCACAAGCCGTAGCAACCCCCATCGAACAGCAATTAAACGGTACGCCGGGTATGCTGTATATGCAGTCAAGCAGCAGCAATTCCGGCAGTTTATCTATTTCCGTTACGTTTGATGTGGATGTAAACCCGGATTTGTCTGCCGTTGAAGTGCAAAACCGCGTAAAATTAGCAGAATCCCGTTTGCCTGCCGAAGTGGTTCAAAATGGTATTTCCGTAGAAAAGCAAGCAGCTAATCAGCTACTGACTATCGCGCTGGTATCTGATGACCCTAAATACGATGAGATCTATCTGAGTAATTACGCGACCATTAATATACTGGACGTATTGCGCCGCTTACCGGGCGTAGGTCGTGTTTCTAATGTAGGAAGCAGATATTACGGAATGCAAATATGGGTCTATCCGGACAGGCTTGCCAGCTTCGGGCTCACGGTTAAAGACTTGCAAGACGCACTAAAGGATCAGAATAGAGAATCAGCGGCAGGAGAATTAGGCAAGCAGCCCATCATTGACGTAGATGTTTCCATTCCTATCACTACGCAGGGGCGTCTGTCTACAGTAAAAGAATTTGAAGAAATAGTATTGAAAGCCAACACAAATGGTTCTTTCATCCGCATGAAAGACGTTGCCCGTGTTTCACTTGAAGCCTCATCTTACAATACTGAAAGCGGACTAAATGGCAAATATGCTACTATCTTAAGTATTTACATGCTTCCGGGAGCCAATGCCATGGAGGTTGGAGAGCAAGTAAAAGAGGCGATGCAAACAATCGAAAAAGACTTTCCTGAAGGCATTGATTTCCTGATTCCTTTCGATATGACCAAATACATCGGAGAATCCATTAAAGAAGTATACAAAACGCTTTTTGAAGCCTTATTATTAGTACTTATCGTTGTTTTCCTGTCACTTCAGAACTGGCGCGCCGCACTTATTCCGATGACTGCCGTACCGATTTCGTTAATCGGAACGTTCAGTTTTATGCTGATTATGGGATTCTCTCTGAATATGCTGACATTACTCGGACTGGTGCTTGCCATCGGAATTGTAGTTGATGACGCCATTGTGGTGGTAGAAAATGTAGAGCGTATCATGGAAGAAAGGAAGGTCGACGCAAGAACTGCTACACATAAAGCGATGGAAGAACTGGCAGGAGCGTTAATCGCCACTTCATTAGTCCTCGCTGCCGTATTTGTTCCGGTCAGTTTCCTGCCGGGAATTACAGGAGCGCTCTACAAACAATTCGCCATAACTATTGTCGTATCCGTACTAATATCAGCTATCGTAGCTTTAACCTTAAGCCCTGCCATGTGCGCGTTATTCCTGCGTCCGCCCCAAAAAAAGAAACACATTGTATTTCGGAAGATTAATGCATGGCTAAATATCGGCAATAAAAAATATGGAAAGCTATTGTTGCAGTTTATCAATAGACCACAGCGGTTATTAGCCGGATTCGGCATCCTGTTAGTCTGCATATTCGTCTTGAATAAAGTGACCCCAACCAGCTTTATTCCTCAGGAAGACCAGGGCTATTTTACCATAGAACTTGAAATGCCCGAGGGGACAACACTGGAACGTATACGTACAGTCACAGACCGGGCAATAGTTTATCTGAACAACCATGAAGCTGTAGAATATGTACAGAATGTGACCGGTTCGAGTCCACGGGTAGGCACCAATCAGTCCCGGTCCACATTGACTGTCATACTGCATCCGATAGACAAAAGAAGTAAAGGCGTCGAAGATGTCATACATGATGTTCAGAAAGAATTTTATCATTATCCGGAAGTGAACACATTTATCAATAGACCACCGGCTATTCCGGGTTTAGGTTCTGCCGGAGGAGTGGAAATGAAATTACAGGCTCGCTCTGATGCTACCTGGGATGATTTGGTAGCAGCATCCGACACCTTTATGTATTACGCAGAGCTGTCTAAGGAAATAGCGTCTGTTTCATCGGCTCTTCAGCCGGAAATTCCACAATTGTATTTCGATGTAGACAGAGACAGAGCCAGGTTACTGGGAGTTCCTGTTTCGGATATATTCTCGACCATGAAAGCTTATCTCGGCTCAGTTTATGTGAATGACTTTAATATGTTCAACCGCATTTACAGGGTATATATTCAGGCAGATCAATCCTACAGAGCAGACGCCAGTGATATTAACCTCTTCTTTGTGAAAGGGAAAGACGGAGAGATGATACCGCTCACTGCCCTCGGAACAACAAACTACACAACAGGTCCCGGCAATATCAGCCGTTTTAACATGTACACTTCCGCATCAATGCAGGTAACTCCGGCAAAAGGGTATAGTTCGGGAGAAACAATGGAGCGGATCGAAAAGATTATCAAAGAGCGACTGCCTGAGAATATCGGTGTAGCCTGGAGCGGACTCTCCTTTCAGGAGCAAAAAGCCAGCGGACAGACGGGTATGATTCTTGCACTTGTATTCCTGTTTGTCTTCCTGTTCCTTGCAGCGCTATACGAAAGCTGGACAATCCCGGGCGCGGTAATCCTTTCTTTGCCGATAGCAGCTTTAGGTGCTTATTTGGGTATTTTTATCCTCAGGCTTGAAAATGATATTTATTTCCAGATTGGTCTTGTCACCCTGTTAGGTCTGGCGGCAAAAAATGCGATTCTGATCGTTGAATTTGCCAAAATACAGGTAGATTCCGGCGTCCAGCCCCTTTATGCAGCTCTTCAGGCTGCCAAGCTACGCTTCCGTCCTATATTAATGACTTCACTTGCTTTCGTGTTAGGTATGCTTCCTTTGGTGCTTGCTACCGGATCAGGCTCTGAAAGCAGACATTCAATAGGCACAGGGGTGTTCTTCGGTATGATAGCAGCAGTTACACTCGGTATTATATTTGTACCGTTCTTTTTTGTGATGGTATATAAGCTCAAAGAGAAATTCAAACTCCCGGAGTTAAAGTTTCCACATATTCTACAACAAATAAGAAGAAAACAGCAATGAGTAAAGTCAAATCGTTTCATATCGTATTCATCTGCCTCCTCCTGCTCTTTTCAGCTTGCAAAGCCGGACAGAAATATGTACGTCCCGTAGCAGAGGATATGCCTTCCGTATTTTATGATCTGAAAGAGGGTACGGTGGCAGACATGGGCTGGAGTACATTATATCAGGATAGCGTATTGCAGAATCTGATCAATGAAGCCCTTGAACACAATAAAGACATGTTGGTAGCAACAGCCCGCATAAAGGAAATGGTTGCCAACAAACGAATAAGCTTCGCAGGGTTATTCCCCGAAATAGGTATGGAAGTCGCAGGGCAAAGAGAATTTCTTAACTATGGAGGAAATGAAGAAAAATACACGCCCGAATTAAGAGCCAACTTAGGAATAAGCTGGGAAGTAGATATTTGGGGTAAACTCAGATGGGAGAATGAAGCAGGCATAGCCGCCTATCTGCAAACGGTCGAGGCTAAACGTGCCTTACAACTGACCATTATTTCCCAGGTGGCTCAAAGCTATTTTGAACTCAGGACGTTTGATAAGGAACTGGAAATTATTCATCAGACTTTAGAGGCCAGAAAAGAAGGAGTTCGCTTTGCCAAACTACGTTATGAAGGAGGACTCACATCTGAAATACCTTACAGGCAAAGCTTAGTGGAATTGGCACGCACCGAGACACTGATCCCGAATCTGGAAAAAAAAATTATGCTTAAAGAGAATGACCTGTTAATCTTAACCGGACATTTCCCTTCCGAAATCATCAAAAGAGGTGAAAGTATAAAGAATCAATATATACCGCCTACATTGCCAATCGACTTACCTTCAGATGTGTTAAAACGCCGTCCGGATGTTATACAAGCGGAACAAAGATTAATCGAAGTAAACGCAAAAGCAGGTGTAGCTTATACGGAAATGTTTCCATCTCTGCAGCTAACCGGCAAATTGGGAGGAGAGAACTCTGAACTTACCGACTTTCTTAAAAGTCCGACCTGGTTCATTGCCGGAGGCTTAACCGGACCTCTATTCAATATGGGTAAGAACAAGGCTCTTCACAAAGCAGCCCAAGCCAGATACGAACAAGAAGTGCATAACTATGAAAAGGTGATACTGGAAGTGTTCAAAGAAGTAAACAATTCGATCATCAATTACAAAAAAAACAAAGAAGCAAGAAAATCTCGCGAAGCATTATATAATTCAGCCAAAAGTTATCAAGACCTTGCCAACCTTCAATATGTAAACGGACTGGTTAGTTATCTGGATGTATTAGATGCCCAACGACAATTATTTGACGCCGAGATCGCACTGAACGAAGCGAACCTGAATGAACTTATCGCTGCCGTATCCCTTTATAAGGCATTAGGCGGCGGACTGGAGAAATAATGATTCAGGATTCATACAAATGAAAAATACGATCCATCAGTTTCCATTTCTCAGCAGACGTTGCCTGTGGATCAGCATTTTGAAAGATAGACATATACTCTTCCCATTCACTTTGGCGCGGAAGTCCGGCCAACTTTGCAAAAGCCGAATCCCATTCAAAATCCAACGGAGTTTCAACAATCATAAATAAAGTCGTACCCAAAAGGTATATTTCCATTTCAAGAATACCAACAGCACGAATCCCCTCAACAATTTCAGGCCAGTGATGCGCTTCGCTATGCCTCTTAACATACTCTTGTATTAAATCAGGAGCATCTTTCAACTCTAATGTCTGGCAATAACGCTTCACATTAACATCGCACTTCTTTTGCGGGTAACCTTGCTTTCTATCCATATACATTTTCAATTTAGTAGTGCAAAACTAACGATAATTCATTATCTTTGCATCCTTAACCAATCAGAAGATAAAGCGTTATCCAAAAAGATTGGAACAAATCCATGGGGCTGACCGGTTTTGACAGCGGGCAGAAGTGGTTTGTAAGCATGTAGTGCGTTGTTGGCTTGCACTTTAATCTCAGACGACGAACAATTAACTGGCGAAAATAATTACGCTTACGCTGCTTAATCGAAGTATAGTAGATTTCAAGCTTAATCCCCGCAATAGTTGTGGGGACGTTACATCACCCGGATGCTGTGGTTCCGAAGCGGTCCGATCAGGTGGTGCAGCAATATCGGAAATAGTTTAGCGGACGCCTCGTACGCTGAGCGAAACGAAAGAGGATAAGGGATGAGTTGGTGGCTTTGGTCTTGCTCCTCCCCGACAATCAAGGCAAAGATAAACATGTAGAAAGCAAATTAATTCCTCGTTTGGACGAGAGTTCGAATCTCTCCAGCT
>DAIPZX010000076.1:0-8794 GCA_036781995.1 Massilibacteroides sp.
GTTTTTTATAAAAAAGAATTGGGGAGCAATGAATAGCAAAATAGCGGATGAAACCACAAACTCAAGTGCTAAAGGCGCTGAAAATAAAGCCATAAAGCAGGCATAGACACTAAGTGTAAGTATCAGTGCTGACAGAGGCAATAGCCACAGAAGTATATGATTTAATATCTGATCAACCCCATGCGTGCTGTTTTCAAGCAAAGCAGCGTTATTATTGACTTGCTTTTTGAAATAGGAGAGGTGGGCGACAGACCGGAATATCTTCAATTGCAAGCGTTGCTGCGCTTCGAGTGTGGTTTTGTGATTCTCTAACCGTTCAAAGTACCTCATTGCCGTACGCACCAGGGCCATTAAGCGGATAATAGCCGACGGAACCAAGTAGGAGAAGGTCGTGCTTGCGGTAATAAACACAACACTGCATATAGCCAGAAACCAACCGGAAATAGCCGGAAGCGCGACAAAAGAGATTGTCCAGAGCAGCAGCAGAAAGAAACCGCGCAGCCATCGACCGGCTAAGGGGAATACGATATATTTTGTGATAAATCTATTCATAGGTCATTTGTTCTCCCCAGTTTAAGTTTAGGATGGTATCTGCCACGGCATCAAACATTTTTTCGTGCGAGGCGACAATCACCAATTGTTTTTCTGCCAGCTTCAGGATTTGAGGAAGAATAACTTCGACTGTATCTGTATCTAAATTGGCTGTCGGCTCATCCAAAATGGCTATTGGACGTGGATGCATCATCATTCGTGCAAGTGTAACTAATTGTCTTTCTCCGCCGGACAGTTGTTTGCCGTTATGGCTCAATACAGTTTGCCAGCCATCCTCTTTTTTATGGAGTATCTTATCTAAGAATGCCGGATAACTACTGTGCTTTTCCGTATCCTCTTCCAGAAACACATTATATTGCAATGTGCCATCAAAGATAAAAGGAAACTGATTCATATACGACGTGTTGGCTTTCAGCCATTGCTGTGACCAATCATTGTCTTTTCCATTCACGGAGGCTGTACCTTCTTTGATAGATAAATTTCCGGTGCATATTTTTAACAGAGTGGATTTGCCGGAACCGGAGATCCCTTTTACTAACACCAATCCTTTCGGAGGCAGGGTCAATTGAATGTTGTGCAGCACCTTGACCGGAGAATCCGGGTAAGCGAAATTTAGCTGATTAATGTTGAACGAGCGAACCGGTTCATTTCTATCCGCATCACTTAATGTCGTGAAATCTTCTTTCTGCAGTAGCGGCATAATTAATTTTGCTGAAGCAATGGCTCGGTTACGATCATGGTAAGCGCTCACGAACTTCCGGAGATAAAAGAAAAAATAAGGAGCGAGCGTCAGCAGGAACAGGGCGATTCTGAAATCATATCCTTGTCCGTAGTTCGGACCGGTCATGATGCCAAGCAGGCTCATGCCAAGATAAATAGCAACGACCGCGATAGAAAGTGTAACAAAAAGCTCCAATACCGCCGAAGACAGGATGGCAACCCGCATAACGCTTGTCGTTGCGTCATTCAGGGCTTTACTTTTCTCAGAAAGAAAGCGGTACTGTGGGTTGAAATTAGCTAAGTTTACGATTTCGGCAACTGTTTGTAACCGATTGTAAAATACAGCTGAATATTTCAGGAACAGATCAATATGTTTTTTATGAAGCGTTTCGGCTCCAATGCCGATAATAATCATTTGCATGGGAATAACCACCAGAGAAACCAAGAGAACCAACCCCACCCACTTTTCCGTCCAGAAGCAAACCGCCATCAACAGGATGCTGACTAACACGGATGCCATAGCGTAAGGAATAAAAAACGCGAAATAAGGTTTCAGGTCATCACTTATCCGGGTGACTAACAAGGTGCTCGAAACAGAATCAGCCCGACTGTTATTTAATAATATCGGGTAAAGCTCTCTTTTCACTTGTGTAGCAATGATGTTACCCGCATTATAATTGAGCAGGGATGCCCAATGAGCGAAGAGATATCTGCCGGCAAGAAACACTGAAGCATACAGTAGTAGATGGAGTAAAAGAAGTCCGCCATTGAGCCATGAAGCCGCAAACCCCGATAAATACCAACAAAAAACAACAAAACATCCCGCGCTTAAACATGTGAAGATAGAAGCCGCTATATACGAACTTCCGGCTTCCGGTATTTTTTTGTTCAACCATCGGGAAGCGCTCGCCTGATTTTCCTCCATTGACTATCTGTTTGTTTGAATTCCTATCCCGTCACAAACAAAGATAAGTATTTATATAGAAAATGCTTAGGATTACGGCAAACATTTGTCGAATGGGAGATGACACATCATTGGTTGTGCCCTGTTCACATAAGTTCGAAGTTCGGAACTGAAATAATTCATGAAATGATTATCTTTGCCAGTATGAAAGAATTTATCATATCAGAAGCGCAATCAGAAAAAGCTGTACTCGTGGGACTTGTTACTCCGGAGCAGAATGAGCAAAGGGTAAAAGAATACTTAGATGAGCTGGACTTTCTGGCGGATACTGCCGGAGTGGAATCGGTTAAGCGGTTTCAACAAAAACTGGATTATCCTAATCCCGTGACCTTTGTAGGGACGGGAAAACTCAAGGAGATCAAGGAATATGTGGTCGAAAACGAGATTGGTCTGGTAATCTTTGATGATGAATTATCTTCCAAGCAGCTGCGCAATATTGAAAAGGAACTTCAGGTGAAGATATTAGACAGAACCAATCTGATTCTGGATATTTTTGCTCGTCGCGCACAAACGGCACATGCGAAAACGCAGGTGGAACTTGCGCAGTATAAGTATATGTTGCCTCGTCTGACCCGTTTGTGGACTCACCTCGAACGTCAGCGTGGTGGAGTAGGGATGCGCGGACCGGGCGAAACGCAGTTGGAAACGGATAAGCGTATTATTCTGGATAAAATAGCGAAACTGAAGAATGATCTGCAAGGCATCGACAAACAGAAAAGCGTTCAGCGTAAGAATCGGGGAAAAATGGTGCGTGTAGCGCTTGTGGGATATACCAATGTAGGTAAATCCACGTTGATGAACTTGTTGAGTAAGAGTGAGGTCTTTGCCGAAAACAAGCTGTTTGCCACGCTGGATACGACCGTGCGCAAGGTGATTGTGGAAAACCTTCCGTTCTTACTGTCCGATACGGTAGGGTTTATCCGCAAACTGCCTACAGAACTTGTCGAATCTTTTAAATCGACGCTGGATGAAGTGCGTGAAGCCGATCTGCTGATTCATATTGTAGATGTTTCACATCCCACTTTTGAAGATCAGATTGAGGTTGTAAACAAGACTTTGGCTGAAATTGACAAGACGGAAAAGCCGATGATTATGGTGTTTAATAAAATCGACGCATTCACCTATGTGCAAAAAGAGGAAGACGATCTGACGCCGGCAACCCGGGAAAATGTAAACTTAGATGAACTCAAGCGAACCTGGATGAATAAATATCAGGACAACTGCCTGTTTATTTCCGCCAAAGAACGAACGAATATAGAGGCACTTAAATCGTTGTTATACGAACGGGTCAAAGAAATACATATCACCCGTTTCCCGTATAATGATTTTCTTTTCCAGCAGTATGATGAAGATGGCGTAGAATAAGAAAAGAGACGTGCGAATGTACGTCTCTTTTCTTATTCTATGGAAGTCGATTACTCTTCAATCTCGACCAATTTCGCTCCGGCGGCAACGATCGAGTCTTCTTCCACAAACCATTGTTTTACTGTTCCGGTGTATTCAGACATGATGTTGTTCTCCATTTTCATGGCTTCAAGAATCAACAGGTCTTGTCCTTTTTGCACACGATCTCCCGGTTTTACCAGAATTTTTAAAATATTACCCGGCATCGGGGCTTCCAAAACCTGTCCGGTAATCGGTCGTTGTTCTTCTTTCTGTTTGATTTCTACTATCTGTTCTTCCTCCAGCTGTTGGCTGTTTTCATAACGCAGCTTTTTTCGGTTGGTCAGATAGCTTGTCGCAACAGCGGGAAACAATTCAAGCAGTAACACCTCTTTTTCTGTCTCCGCCAGCTTCACACCGCCATATTCTTCCAGCATGGGGTTGTCCGGCGCTTTGTGTTTGGATGTGTCGTAGGGTGTTTCTTCCTTTACCTTCGCGATTTTCAGTCTGAATTCAGGTGAGACCGGAACGGGTGTTTTGCCGTATTCGCCTTTTACTAAAGCAACGAACTGATTGGATATGTTGGTGTACATCGCTTTCCCGTTTTTCAGGTCGATAGCGCAGTTGACTGCCTGTACGCCTACAATCTGACTTGTCGGGGTTACTAATGGAGGAAGCCCTGCCGCGAGTCGTACGGTTGGGATAAGCGTCATGGCGTCTTCCAGTATATCCATCGCGTTCAGTTGTTTGAGTTGAGCTACCATGTTGGTGTACATGCCGCCCGGTATTTCAGCATTTTTGACCAATTCGTTCGGTTTTGGAAAATTGAAATATGTTTCTATCGCATGACAAGCCTGTAAAAGAGCCTCTTCGTCATTTCTTTTGGCTGCGCTGATTGCCTCGTCAAAAGCCTTATCTATATCCGCCGGTAGCTGATCGGTCAACGGATTGAATGGTTTCGGAAATTGTTTTACGGCATCGTAAGCATCCAGTTCCTTTCGGATGTGAAATAGCTCCTGATTAATTTTTGCTACCGCTTCAATATTGATACCCAATTCAATTCCCAATTTCTTGCAGAACAGATAGATTAACTCGACAGCCGGAGCCGCCGGACCTCCTGCGAAATTCCAGATAACCGTATCTACAATATCCACTCCGTTTATAATAGCCGCCAATACAGCGCCTAAGCCATAGCCGGGTGTGCAATGGGTATGAAAGTCTACCGGCACACGTAAGTGCTGCTTAAATAATTTAACGAGTTCTGCGCTTCGGTTGGGTTGGATCAGTCCGCTCATATCCTTTATGGAGATCATGTCGGCTCCTAAAGCTTCCATCTCTTTCGCCTTTTGCAGAAAATAATCGTTTGTAAAGACTGTCTTGGGAAGAGGCGAACCTTTCAGTCCCGCTTTAATCCTCTCCATCAGTGTGAAGTGCGGATCAATCGTGTAGCAAACGGCACAATCGGCAATTCCACCGTATTGTTTCACATAGCGGATAGTTGATTTTACATTGTTTACATCGTTCAGCGCATCAAAGATGCGCATAATATCTAATCCCGAGTCAATTGAGTTTTTGCAAAAACCATCGATAATATTGTCCGGATAAGGAGCATAACCGAAGAGATTACGTCCTCGTGACAGCGCAGTTAGTTTAGAAGTGTCTCCGACAACCGCCTTGATCTTTTCTAACCGATCCCAGGGATTTTCATTCAGGTAGCGCATCACCGAATCCGGCACAGCGCCACCCCATACTTCCATTGCATAAAAATTCGCTTCTTTGTAAAAAGGTAAGACCCTGTTGACTTGTTCCTGAGTCATTCTGGTTGCAAAAGCAGATTGCTGACCGTCTCTTAATGTCAAATCCCGAATAAGTAGTTTACGTGCCATGACTTTATAGGTTTAGAGAATGATAGAGTAAAGATATGGCAAAAAAAATCAATCTTTGTAATCATTTTTTACGAAACGTAAACAATTTTGAATGATGCGTTCTTGCAAATTTATTATTTAGTTATGTTTTCTGATTATTAGTTATTTATAATGTGTTTTTAGTTAGGAAAGATCAATTTACAGGAGCATTCGGTTTTATATTCTAAACGTTAAATAACGCTAAATAAAGAAATAGTTCCATATTTTATATTTAAGAATATTTTATTCCGTTTTAATAGAGTCGTTTTATATCTGCTCCGATGTAATAATGGCGTAAAATCTTATCATAAGTATATCCCTGTTCGCCCATTACTGCCGCTCCGATTTGGCATAAACCTACACCATGCCCCCAGCCTGCTCCTTTAAGTATAAAACAGTCTCCTTCTTTCCGGATAATGAAGGCTGAGCTGTAAAGGTGCGAGGTAGATAATGTACGCCTGATCTCCAGTTCCTTTCCAATGGTCATGGTTTTCTTCGTACCTACGATCTTGAGTTTGATTAAGCGGCCGGAGGTGCCTCTTTCTACCGGTATTAGCTCTTGTATGGTGCCAAAGTCAATTCCTGAGCGTTGGTGTGCCAGTTCGGATAGTTCTTTTTGAGAATAACGGACTTCCCAGCGATAGAAATCGGTCGTTTCCTGATCGTAGTTGTTTAATACTTGTCCGAGGATGGCTTTATCGGTCGTATTGCAAAAGGCTTCGGGACGGGCGCCTACCCATTGAATGAAGTCGGCTTCGTTGGTCAGGTCGGGTACTTCCCGGCTACCGGCGGCATCACGCAGTTTGATAAGGTACGGGAATGATTTATTTTCCCAACAGTTCTGAAACTCTTCTACCACGCCTCCACAACATTTGGAAAAGCGGGCGTCACATATTTTCCCTTCCGAGAGTAAGACCTCTCCCCGTGTTTCACGGATGGCTTGTTTGACAGTGTCCAGATTGGCAAAGGCACGGGTGATGCCTTGATAGCGCTGGCAGTGGTCATCGGCACATACATCAAACAGTGTGTGGTCTTCCCGGTCATACCAGCGGATCAGCTCGCTGTCGGTTTCTGTAAATGCAGCATAACTTGCATTGGTAGAAACAAGCTCTTTGTTTTTCTCTATTTGAGCGAGAAGCCAACTGCGCGAGATCACAGCATGCGCTTTGAGCAACTCGAGAGAAGCGGTCGCGCTCATTTCTGAAGAGATAACGCTTGTCAGGTAGTCTTCGACGGATAAGATATTGATGGCAATCAGTTGGTCGTTATCAACAATTAACTTCAGACTACCCTGAAATTGCTGGTCTTCCTTCCGCTCCCAATGAAAGTTGATGCCGATCACCACATCTTTGATCCGGAAAGAAGAGGTTGCCTGCTGAGGTTGGAAGATTAATTCGTCATACAATCCTCCGTTCCAGCTAACTTTTCCGTCTTTTAATCCGGCGGTCCATTCGCCTTCGGCAGGCTTACCGTTGAAACTATAGTCTTCACCTAAAGAGAAGGAGATGCTTTTATTCCATAAAATACCTATGCTTACAGTTGCTTCCATAAAATGATATTAAGATTTTGAAGTGTTTTTCTGTGTTAATAGCAGCAGACCGATAAACGTCAGAAACGCATTGAGAATTAATCGGTCGTGACTGAATTCATATCCGTTGAACCAGACTTTCGAATGGCTGTCGATAATGAAACAAAGAACGGGAGAGAGCAAGGCTACCCAGGGCACAAAGCGATCACGCACCTGTTTTTTGGTAAAGATGCCAAAGACAAACATCCCCAGTATAGGTCCGTAGGTATAACTCGCCAGGATATAAACCGCATTGATTACAGAGGTGTTATTCAAAAGATTGATAACAATAATCACCAATCCCATAACAACAGCCATACCGATATGTACGGTTCGGCGGGTACCGGCTACTTTTGTTTCATTGTCTTTTTTAGTGCTTTGCAGAATGTCGACGGTAAAAGAGGTCGTGAGCGCCGTTAACGCCGAACCAGCCGCCGCATAAGCCGCTGAGATCAATCCAATCACAAACAGGATACCTACAATCAGGGGGAAATATCCTCCGGTAGCGATAAATGGAAAGAGATCATCTCCTTTTGCCGGTATCTCGAGCTTATTTTGAGCGGCAAATGTATAGAGTAATATCCCTAAAATAAGGAAAAGCAGAATGATGAAAATTTGCAATATACCGCTTGTTACCATGTTTTTTTGCGCGTCTTTCGGGTTTTTGCAGCTCAGGTTCTTTTGCATAAAATCTTGATCCAGTCCCGTTGTCGCGATCACCAGGAATACACCTGCCAGAAATTGTTTGAAGAAGAACTTACCGTCCTTAATATCGTCAAAGAAGAACGCTTTAGACATGTCACTGTCACGCACCATCGCCGTCATTTCCGAAAAGCTGAAGCCGAGGTCTTTCGAAATATAATAAATACATAATCCAACGGAAACGATTAAACAAAATGTCTTTAGCGAATCCGTCCAGATTAAAGACTTCACGCCTCCCTGATGAGTGTACAACCAAACCAGGAAAACGGTAAATACAACATTCAGGACAAACGGCGCATGCAACGGCTCAAACACGAGCAATTGCAAAACGATACAGACCAGATACAACCGTACCGCTGCGCCCAGCATTTTTGAAATAAAGAAAAACCAAGCCCCTGTCCGGTAAGACGACAGTCCGAACCGGCTCTCTAAGTATTCGTAAATCGAAGTCAGGTTCATTTTATAGAACAGCGGTATCAACACGAACGCGATAAGGCATTGCCCCACGGCAAAGCCAAGTACCATTTGCAGGTAAGAGAATGATTGCGCGGCAACCATACCCGGAACCGATACAAACGTAACGCCGGAAATAGCTGAAGCAATCATCGCGAAAGCAACCACATACCAGGACGATTTCCGGTTGCCCGTAAAGAATCCCTGATTATCCGCCTTCCGGCCTGAAATATACGAAATACCAAATAGCACGGCAAAATAAGCCGCCATGGTGAGTAAAACTAAAACAGGAGTCATCATCTTTCTTCTCGGTGTTTAATTATTCAGCGTAAAGCAGATAGGGTCTACGTTGCAACTTAAATTGATTTACGTCTCCCGTCCACATTTGTTTGATCTCATCCGCCGATTTGCCTTCTATGATCATTTTTCGAATATAATCAACTCCGACCAATTTTTCGAAAAACGGACGGAAGAAATGATCATCCAGATTTAAGTTCTTATAAGCATCGATCACGTAAGACAGATCGAATCCTTTGGCAAAGATCTCTT
>DAIPZX010000077.1:0-8699 GCA_036781995.1 Massilibacteroides sp.
CCTTGCCTACAGGGATGATCGTATTGTGGGGCGTATAGCCGGGATGGTAAACCGGAAGAGTAATGAGGTGTGGAATCAAAAGTATGCCCGTTTCGGTTTTGTGGATTTTATTGATGATCCGGAAGTGGCAGATGCTTTGTTTGATGCCGTGGAAAAATGGGCAAAGAAGCAAGGAATGGAGCATCTTCACGGTCCGTTAGGTTTTACCGATCTGGATCATGAAGGCATGCTGATAGACGGATTTGATCAGTTGGGAACCATGGCAACCATCTACAATTATCCTTATTACCCCACGCACATGGAGCGTATGGGCTTTGTCAAGGATAATGATTGGCATGAATTCAAGATTTATATTCCGGACGCTGTCCCGGAAAAGCATCTCCGCGTGGGAGAGATCGTAAAGAAAAAATACGGATTGAAAACACTGAAGTTCAAACGTCGCAAAGATATCTGGCCTTATGCGCATAAGATTTTTGAAGCGCTGAATTCTTCTTTCGGACCGTTGTACGGGTTTGCTCCTCTCACCGAAAAGCAAATTCAGTATTACGTCAATCAATATATTCCGATGATCCGCTTAGACATGGTTACGGTTATTATTCATGAAGAAACGGACGAGGTAGTCGGTTTTGGCATTTCATTGCCTAACCTGTCTCAGGCACTGAAGAAAGCAAAAGGTCATCTGTTTCCGTTCGGCTTTATCCCCTTACTGAAGGCGTTGAAGAGCAAGCCGAAAGTAATCGATCTATACCTGATGGGCGTATTGCCCGAATATCAGAACAAGGGTGTTAACGCGCTTATTTTTAACGACCTGATTCCTGTGTATCGGAGCTTGGGTGTTGAATACGCAGAAAGTAATCCGGAGTTGGAATCCAACAATGCGGTACAGGCGCAATGGGATTATTTTAAAAGAGAACATCATAAAACCAGAAGAGCATTTATTAAAGATTTGAAATAAAGGAGTTTTTTTCTATGGATGAACTGAATTCAACAACACTACAGCCAACGGACTACAATGATGACGACATCAAAACCTTGGATTGGATGGAGCATATCCGCCGCCGTCCGGGTATGTACATAGGCAAGTTGGGAGACGGAAGTTACGCAGATGATGGTATCTACGTTTTGTTGAAAGAAGTGTTAGACAATTCCATCGATGAATACATGATGGGATACGGGAAAACAATCGAAGTTACCGTCGAAGAAGGCACTGTTTCCGTACGCGACTATGGTCGTGGCGTTCCATTGGGCAAGGTGGTCGATGTATCCAGCAAGATGAATACCGGGGCCAAGTATGACAGCAAGGCTTTTAAGAAATCGGTCGGTCTGAATGGCGTCGGCATAAAAGCAGTAAACGCATTGAGCAGCTATTTCCTGATCACAAGCTATCGTGACGGAGAATGCAAGCAGGTAGAATACAACAAAGCCGTTATTACGGAAGAGGCAGAGATAAAGCCCACCGACGAAGCAAACGGAACGCAGGTATTCTTTATTCCGGACAAAGAAATATTCAAAGAATATCAGTATAAGGACGAGTTTATCGAAGGATTACTCAAAAACTACGTGTTTCTGAATTCCGGACTAACAATTATCTATAACGGAAAGCGTTTCCACTCCCGCAACGGCTTGGCCGACTTGTTGAATGAGAATATGACCACCGAGCCCCTCTACCCTGTTATTCATCTGAAAGGCGAGGATATTGAGTTGGTTATCACCCATAGTCATCAGTATGGAGAAGAATATTATTCGTTTGTAAACGGGCAGCATACCACACAGGGAGGAACGCACCTTTCAGCGTTTCGCGAAGCTACCGGAAGAGTAATCAAGGAGTATTACAATAAGAATTTCGAATATTCGGATATCCGTGCCGGTATCGTTGCGGCTATCAGCATCAAGGTGGAAGAGCCTGTTTTTGAAAGTCAGACAAAAACCAAACTGGGATCTAAAGACATGGAACCGGATGGAATAAGTGTGGCTAAATTTATCGGAGATTTCATCAAGAAAGAGTTAGACAATTATTTACATAAGCATCAGGAAACATCGGATGCGCTTTTACGTAAAATCCTTGATTCTGAAAAAGAGCGTAAAGCCATAGCCGGTGTAACCAAACTGGCTCGCGAAAGAGCCAAGAAAGCCAATCTGCACAACAAGAAACTGCGTGATTGCCGCATCCACCTGAACGACACCAAGGGAGAGCAGAAAGAAGAATCTTGTATTTTTATTACAGAGGGAGACTCGGCGAGCGGTTCAATCACAAAAAGCCGTGATCCGAACCTGCAGGCAGTATTCAGTCTGCGTGGCAAACCACTGAACAGCTACGGACTAACCAAGAAAATTGTTTACGAAAACGAAGAATTCAACTTACTGCAAGCCGCTTTGAATATTGAAGACGGGTTGGAAGGGCTTCGTTATAATAAAGTTATCATCGCAACCGATGCAGACGTGGACGGTATGCATATCCGTTTGCTATTGATCACGTTCTTTCTTCAGTTCTTTCCGGATCTGATCAAGCGCAATCATGTATATATCCTGCAAACACCTCTGTTTCGCGTTCGCAATAAACAAAAAACATTTTATTGTTACTCCGAGGAAGAACGGCTTGCTGCGATAGAAGCCGTAGGCAAGAATCCGGAGATCACCCGATTTAAAGGTTTGGGAGAGATTTCGCCCGATGAGTTCAAGCATTTTATAGGCAAAGACATTCGTCTTGACCCGGTAACGATGAAGAAAGAAGACCTGGTAAAGGAAATGCTCGAATTTTACATGGGCAAAAACACGATGGAAAGACAGAATTTCATTATTGAAAATCTGGTCATAGAAGAAGATCTTGAGTAAAATTCACAAGTATATTAAATGTAACTTTTATCAAATATAAAAGATGATAAAAAGAGCTATATTCCCCGGCACGTTCGACCCCTTTACCATTGGGCATCAATCACTGGTAAAACGGGCACTGGAGATTGTTGATGAAATAATCATCGCTATCGGGATCAATGACCAAAAGCAAACTTATTTTCCTCTGGGAAAAAGGATAGAAGCGATTCAGAAGCTATACAGGAACAACGAGAAGATTCAGGTCATGGCATACGACTCGCTAACTGTCGATTTTGCCCGGTCTGTCGATGCGCAATTTATCATGCGCGGAATCCGTACGGTGAATGACTTCGAATACGAAAAGAGCATCGCGGATGTTAATCGCAAGCTTGCCGGAATTGAAACGTTTATCCTCTTTACAGAACCCGAACACACACACATCAGCTCCAGCATTGTACGTGAACTGTTGGGTTATGGTAAAGACATCTCCCTCTTTGTTCCGAAAGAAACGGAACTGTATTGACATTGATTATCTATTTTGAATAAAACAAAGGCATGAAACGATTTGTATATCTCTGTCTGTTTGTTGCGATTGGATTCACACAGGCACACGCACAAGGTCAAAGTATTAATAAAGAAGCACGCAAACTTTCGATGGCTTTGTATGCAATCTCCAATCTGTATGTTGACCCGACAGACGAAGGCAAACTGACGGAACATGCTATTGTGGGAATGTTGGAAAAGCTCGACCCTCACTCCAACTATCTCGATCCGGAGGAAACAAAAGAAATGACCGAACCGCTGGAAGGGAATTTTGACGGGATAGGTATTCAGTTTAATATGCTTACAGACACGCTTTATGTGATTCAGGTTATACCGGGAGGTCCTTCAGAAAAAGTAGGACTGATGGCAGGAGATCGCATTATTCAGGTAAACGACACGGTGATAGCCGGCGTAAACATGAGAAACACGGATGTGATGAAACGCCTGCGCGGGCCGAAAGGAACGGAAGTTCGCGTGAAGGTAAAACGAAACAAAGAAACTGAGTTGATCGAGTTCCGCATCATACGTGGAAAAATTCCCGTATACAGCTTAGATGCTGCTTATATGGCAGATAAAGAAACCGGCTATATCAAGCTGAACCGCTTTGCCGCTTCTTCAGCAAATGAATTCAGGGAAGCATTGACCAAATTGCAGAAAAAAGGGATGAAAAACCTGATTCTCGATTTGCAGGGAAACGGAGGAGGTTACCTCAATATCGCTATTGACATTGTTGACGAATTTCTTGAAAAAGACCGTTTGATCGTATATACAGAAGGGCGTAAAATGCAACGCGAAGATGCTTTTGCCACGTCTAAAGGAAGTTTTGAGAAAGGGAAATTAGTAGTATTGGTAGATGAAGGTTCCGCTTCGGCAAGTGAAATTGTAGCCGGTGCGATACAGGATTGGGATCGCGGGGTAATTGTGGGTCGCAGAACTTTTGGTAAGGGACTTGTGCAAAAACCGATTCCACTGCCGGACGGCTCTATGATACGCTTAACCGTATCCCGTTACTACACGCCTACAGGACGTTGCATTCAGAAACCTTACGAGCAAGGAAAACAGGATGAATACAAACAAGATTTGATCGATCGTTATAATCATGGGGAGTTGATGAGCGCAGACAGCATTCATTTTCCGGATTCAATGAAGTATAACACACTTGTTAGCCAACGCGTAGTTTATGGCGGCGGCGGTATTATGCCTGATATTTTCATTCCGATAGATACCACCCGGTATACAGACTATCATCGTCAAATTGTTGCGACAGGGCTTGTTAATCGTGTTTCGATGAATTATTTGGACAAGAACAGAGCGTCTATGACTAAGCAATACACTTCTTTTGCCGCTTACAAAAAAGGATTTGAAATCGGCGAAGACATCATGCAAGACTTGCTTTCTCTCGCAGAAGAAGATAAAATAACGTTCAATGAAGAAGAGTATAACAGATCCAAACCATTGATCAAGCTACAGATCAAAGCGCTCATTGCCCGTGACATGTTTGAGATGAGTGAATATTTTCAAATCATAAACGAGGACAACCCGAGTTTTCAAAGAGCTTTACAGATGCTCTCTGAAAAGAACGCTTACCTATCAGCCCTTGACTAAGAAACAATTAAACAAACACTAAAAAAGAGCCGTAGATGAAACAAAAAATAATTGCCTTTATTCCGTTTTTCTCTTTGATCATAGTCCTTTCCGGATGCGGAACAACCGTTGGCAACGACCTTTCCGGAGCCTATAACATGACGCAATGCAAGTATGCTTATAATTCAATTTCGAATATCTCGGTGTCTGGAATCAACCTGACATCAGGAACCGCTTTATCGCCTATGAATCTGGTTAAACTGACCACCATTCTGAGCGGTAATCCAAGTAACATCCCATTGAACTTCACGGTCAACATGAACGTAACCAATCCCAATACGACACCTGCGCTTCTGAACAAACTACAATACGAAGTAAGCATTGATGATATTCATTTCACCAACGGCATGCTTGAACAAGCAGTGAATATTCCGGGTGGAGGTACACAAACGATCCCGCTGACCATAGGAGTAGATGTAGCCGGTCTGATGAAAGACAACAGTCAAAGCGCGCTGCTGAATATCGTCAAGAATATAGCCGGTATCAGCGGAGAGAAATCAACTGTTTCTCTCAGCTTAAGACCTACATTTAATATCGCGGGACAGCCTATTACTTCACCCATTGCTTTCCCAGTGAATTTCTCCTTTGGCGGAAAGTGATTTTTACTTCATCGGGCGCAAAATCGTGGAAGCACACCGGCAAAAGCCATCATTAGCAGTTTGTGTTTCATACTCATTTTATGGTTTTATAATCTGTTATAAACGATCTGTCCTTCTACAATCGTGGCTTGAATCTCAATATCGGAGTCAAAGATAATAATATCCGCGTCTTTACCGCAGGCTAAGCTACCCTTCCTATCCAGAACACCCATCACACGGGCAGGTGTTTCCGATGCCATACGGATAGCATCCTGCAAGGGAATACCAACCTGTTTAACAAGCGTGTGTATAAGCCGGTCTGCCGTGGCGGCACTTCCGGCTAAAGCGGAACGATCCGCCAACTTGCAAACGCCATCCTCCAATATAACCCGTCCCTCCTGCATAACAGTCCCTTCTTTACAGGTAGCCGCCGCCATCGCATCTGTTACCAACATGATTTTATCGACTCCTTTCACCTGATAGATCAGCTTGATTATGGCAGGAGGAACATGAATCCCATCCGCAATTATTTCGACAGTCATATCTTCAATCAGGTAAACCGCTTCAATCGTTCCTTCTTTCTTGTATTCTCCTTCTTTATGCACCCCGGTCATGGCATTATAAAAATGCGTGGCATGTGTATAACCTGACTCCCAAGCCTGACGAACCAGATCATAATCCGCGACAGTATGCGCAAGCGATACCAACACACCTTGTGCGGTAGCGAAACGGGCAAAGTCTACTGCTCCCGGCAACTCAGGAGCAGCACTCCATCTCTTGATGCAGGATGTTTCGTTCAGTAATGTCTTGTATTCGTGTTCATCCGGCAAGGAGAGATAATCGGGGTTCTGACCACCGCACATCACCTTGTTCAGATAATTGCCTTCCAGGTGAAGTCCCATAATACGAGCACCCGAAGAAGAATCATTCATCATTTCTTGACATATTCGGATAGCCTGTTTAAAAACAGCTAAGGGAGCAGCCGCCAACGTGGGATACAGGGCAGTAGTTCCGTGCTTCGCATGCGTCAAGGCTATGGTACGGAAAGCCTCCTGAGTCGCATCCAGAAAATCAAATCCGCCGCCACCGTGCACATGGGTATCTATACAACCGGGCGCTACAAACAAGCCTTTGGCATCCAGTTCAGGCAAAACGTTTTGAGGTGGCTTATCATCGTCTATCTGAATAATTTTACCGGCTTCGATTGTCAGTGACTTATGCTCACATATCTCTGTCGGCAGTATCAATGTGGCATTCCGGATTTTATAAGCAGCCGGGCTGTTAAAGGCTTTCATATACTATTGTTTTATCAGATTAAACTTCTTAACTTTAAGCAATAAAATTACAAAAACCAATTCATTTTTATATGGATACAACTGTTAGAATTTATTGTAAGAATAATAATACATACACGAATGTGCCGACAGGGCTGTCTTTACTTGAGATCTATGAGTTAGTAGGAGCTCCTCTCCAACACACGCCCCTGAACGCACAGGTAAATAATAAGGTAGAAGGATTAACCTATCGCTGCTGGAAGTCAAAAGACGTTGAGTATATGGATTATACTCATTCTTCCGGATCCCGTACGTATATCCGTTCGCTTTGTCATATTTTTGCCAAAGCCGTCTATGAGATTATACCCAAAGCCGGTCTGAATCTGGAACATCCCGTATCAAAAGGATATTATTGCGTGATCACAAACGGTCATCAAATCACCAAAGAAAATATTGACGCGATCAAGGTGCGCATGCAGGAGATTGTTGACGCGGATATTAAGTTCCTGCATAGATACGTACGCACGTCGGAGGCATCGGAACTCTTTCACAGCCTGCAAATGAAAGACAAGGCACGACTGATCGAAACATCGGGTATGGCGTATACGTCTTATTATGAACTGGACGGTTATGTGGATTTCTTCTACGGTTGCCTGACTCCTTCGACAGGATATATTCAAGTGTTTGATATAATACCTTATAATGAGGGTATTTTACTTCGCGTTCCTCAACGGGAAAACCCAAACGAACTCGAACCGCTGATCAGACAGGACAAGATGTTTGATGTGTACAAGGAACATCTCACCTTGCAACGCATGATAGGTCTGAACAATGTGGGCGACCTGAATCTGGCGATTAAAAAAGGAAATACGTCTGAAATCATCAAGATATCCGAGGCTGTACAAGAAAAGCAGGTGGCCAAAATCGCGGAGGACATTGCCGATCGCTTTAAAGACGGTGTACGTATTGTGTTGATATCCGGACCCTCCTCTTCCGGAAAAACAACGTTCTGCAAGCGGCTACAGATCCAATTGCTGACCAACCTCATCCACCCTATCGCAATCTCTTTAGATGATTATTTTCTGAACCGGGAAGATACGCCAAAGGATGAATCCGGAGAGTATGATTTCGAATCACTATATGCATTAGACCTGCCCTATTTTAACAGTGATCTTGAAAAATTATTAGCGGGAGAGAAGATCAACCTACCCAGTTTTGATTTTAATACCGGCACGCGTATTTATAAAGGAAAAACGCTCAAGCTAAAGGAAAATTCTATATTAGTAATAGAAGGTATCCACGCATTGAACCCGGAACTAACTGCCATGGTAGACACAAAATACAAGTACAGAATCTACGCTTCAGCGCTAACATCTATCTCATTGGATAATCACAACTGGATACCGACAACAGACAATCGCCTGTTGCGCCGTATCGTTCGAGACTACCGCTTCAGGGGATATTCAGCGAAAGACACCATTTCCCGTTGGGCAAGTGTGCGCCGTGGTGAAGAAAAATGGATTTTCCCTTATCAGGAAAATGCAGACGCGATGTTTAACAGCGCCATGATTTACGAACTCGGAGCCCTACGGAAATATGCCGAGCCTATTCTGATGGAAGTCCGGGAAGCTGATCCGGAGAATGCAGAAGCCTACCGCTTGCTTCGCTTCCTGC
Source organism: Massilibacteroides sp. (assembly GCA_036781995.1). Taxonomy (GTDB): domain Bacteria; phylum Bacteroidota; class Bacteroidia; order Bacteroidales; family Tannerellaceae; genus Massilibacteroides. The sequence continues at coordinate 8,525 of DAIPZX010000077.1, forward strand.
GTTACTTCAACTATATTCCGGACTCCGAACTTCCGGGCACTTCCCTGCTACGTGAGTTTTTGGGCGGAGGAAGTTTTAAATATTAGAAGGCCGATTCCGGCATAATCTCCTGCGTGCGAAATAGCAATTGTTTTAATTGGATCGAGGTTTTTAATCTCTGTACTGTTTATTTTCA
>DAIPZX010000078.1:0-8688 GCA_036781995.1 Massilibacteroides sp.
AGCAGCAAAAAAATTTGTTTTGGCACTACCCGGAGGCCGTTCTCCTCAAAGCGTATTCAAAGAACTGATCCGGCTACACAAGGAAGAAAACCTGAGTTTTCAGAATGTAGTCGTGTTTAATCTTTATGAATTCTATCCGTTAACCTCAGAGGCGAACAGTAATATCGCTTTCCTGAAAGATGCATTGCTGGATCATATAGATATTGACCCTGCCAATATCTATACGCCCGATGGATTTATGTCTAAAGACACCACATCTGAATTCTGCAACCAGTACGAAGAGAAGATCGCAGCCTTTGGGGGAATCGATTATATTTTAGTAGGCGTTGGACATGCCGGTAATATCGGTTTCAACTCTCCGGGTTCGACACCGGCACTGCGCACCCGTTTGGTCTTATTGGATAATGACGCACGTAAAGAAGCCGCCAATACGTTCAAGTCTATAGAGAACGTCCCCCCCAGTGTAATCACCATGGGCATGTCTACCATCATGGCTGCCAAGAATATCATTCTGATGGCATGGGGTGAAAACAAATCCAAACTGATACAACAAACCGTAGAAGGTAAAGTCAGTGATTCTTTCCCTGCCACATTCCTGCAAACGGTTCTGCCTAACGCCCGTGTCGCGATTGATTTAACAGCCGCTTCCCAGTTAACCCGCATCAGCCGCCCCTGGTTGGTAACTAATTGTGAATGGGATAACAAACTGATTCGTCGCGCGATTGTATGGCTATGTCAGTTGACCGGCAAACCCATCCTCAAATTAACCAACAAGGATTATAGTGAACACGGTTTGGGAGAATTGCTTGCACTATACGGGTCTGCTTATAATGTAAACATTAAAATATTTAACGATATACAGCATACCATTACCGGGTGGCCGGGAGGAAAGCCCAATGCAGATGATTCCAACCGTCCGGAACGCGCTACTCCTTTCCCTAAACGGGTGATTATTTTCAGTCCGCATCCGGATGATGATGTGATCTCTATGGGAGGAACATTCCGTCGTCTGTGTGATCAGAACCACGATGTACATGTAGCCTATCAGACATCCGGCAATATCGCCGTAGCCGATGAAGAAGTGATCCGTTACTGTGAATACCTGCGTGATGTTTGCGCGAAATATGCATCCAAAAATGACGCGGTTGCCAAGAAAGCAGAAGAAATACTTCATTATCTCCGTTACGAAAAGGTGGAAGGAGCGGCTGAGCATAAAGATGTTCTCTTCATGAAGGGAACGATTCGCCAGGAAGAGGCCCGTGCCGGAGCACGCCATTCAGGTATAACGAAAGATGATCACATCCACTTCCTTGACCTGCCTTTTTACGAAACAGGGTTAGTGAAGAAAAATGATCTCAGCGAAAAAGATAAAGACATCATCAAGGAATTTCTGCTGGAAGTAAAGCCTCATCAGATATTCGTAGCAGGAGACCTTGCCGACCCACACGGAACGCACAAGGTTTGTCTGGATGCTATTCTGGCAGCTGTTGATGAAATCAAAGACGACGAATGGATGAAAGAATGCCGCATCTGGATGTATCGTGGAGCTTGGGCAGAATGGGAAATGGACCACATCGAAATGGCGGTGCCTATCAGTCCGGAAGAACTACGCCTGAAACGTATTGCTATTCTGAAACACCAGTCGCAAGCAGAAAGCGCTCCGTTCCTTGGAGATGACGAACGCTTATTCTGGCAACGTGCGGAAGATCGCAACCGTGCCACAGCCGATCTTTACAGAGATCTCGGACTGGCAGCCTACGAAGCTATCGAAGCTTTTGTACAGTACATACCCTTGCGTTTCTAAACAAGAATCCGATTATAAATAAGCCGGCTTGTAAATGCTTACAATGCCGGTTTTTTTGTTACTTTGTATTCGTAATAAACAAAATACTACACGTGCTTAAATTTATCAAGGACTGGACATTACCTTTAGCAATGATTACGGGCGTCATTACTTACCCGGTCAGCGGACAGTTGGCATTCCTTACTCCTTACCTTATTTTTTTCATGCTTTTGCTCTCGTTTTGCAAGCTCTCTCCTCGTGAAATGCGATTTCATCCGGCTCATGGGCAGTTATTGGCTGTTCAGGTTGGAGGAGCTTTACTTGCCTACGCACTCTGCTACCGGATAGATCCGGTCATCGCACAAGGAGCTATGATTTGTGTATTGGCGCCTACCGCCACATCTGCTGCCGTAATCACAGGAATGCTAGGTGGCAGCATTGCCTTTCTAACCAGCTATCTTCTCTTTTGTAATATAACCGTTGCTCTGATTGCTCCTGTGCTGTTTCCGCTGTTAGGGCTATACAATGAGATGAGTTTCTCAGACTCCGTACTCTATATATGTGGTCAGGTAGGTCCGATACTCCTCTTGCCTTTAGTTGCAGCCTGGATTATCCGTTACGGGTTACCACAGTTGCACGCAAGGATTATAAAAATACACCAGCTTTCGTTCTATCTTTGGGCGGTCGCGCTTATTATCGTAACAGGCCGCACCGTCAAATTTCTGGTCGAACAGGAAAAGCCGGACTATTTCGTAGAAATGGGTTGTGCGATCGTTGCTTTATTGATCTGCTGCGGACAGTTTTTACTCGGACGAAAAATTGGACGCAAATACGGAGATCCCGTTTCGTCTGGTCAGAGCTTGGGACAAAAAAACACAATCCTGGCTATCTGGATGGCACAAGTCTACCTCAATCCTATTTCATCCGTAGCACCGGCAGCCTATGTACTGTGGCAAAATATTATTAATTCCTACCAGTTATGGCTGAGAAAAAAGAAAGAAACAAACACCCAACAAGAAACAATATGAAACTAAGTAATGAATGGTTCACCGCCCTCTCCGAAAATGAAACGGGAGATATGGTTACAATTCTCGGACGTGACGAACTAACTCAGTTTGCCTCCTCCGGAAAGCTAAAAGACCGTATAGAGATTACCTGGAAATACGAACCGGATGAGAAAGGGATGCCCGATGATGCAGTTGGCGAACGGATGGAAGCAGCCGAAGTTGCTCTGCAAAAGAGCATGGAAAAGGATAAATTAGCCATCATGACTGCTATATATACCGGTGGCGGAGAAAAAATCTGGGTATTCTATACCCGTGCCGTACAAGTATTTGGCGAAAGATTAAATGAAGCGCTTGCTCCGTTTGAAGTGCTCCCGATCACAATCTATACCGAACGCGATGAGAATTGGGAAGAATACTTGGATATGTACGAAATGAAGGCCTGGCGGCAGGATTAAAAAGAGAAATGTGTCAAAAGTTTAGATAGCAATCTTTTGACACATTCTTTCCCCTACATTATTGCTGAAGTAAAAAAGCTTTAAATCCGGCAAAATCTTTCTCCAACTCCACACTTTGTTTCGTTCCTTTCATAAAAGCCTGTAGGTTGGCGGGTATTGCTATATCGGATACCAGAATCCGGTCTACTGTTTCTTTAAACTTGGCAGGATGCGCTGTTTCGAGGAAAACACCCACCTCGGTATCGGTCAGCTTACTGTCAATCAAGCCTTGATAACCACAAGCACCATGCGGATCGAGGATATAGCCTGTCTGCTCATAAACCGTTCGCATCGTCCGGGCAATCGCTTCATCGGTGTAACGAAAACCGCTGATGTCCGCGCAAATCGCCTGATGCACATCACTGCTTTCTTTATACAAATCCAGAATACGCGCGAAGTTACTCGGATCACCTACATCCATTGCGTTTGCAATGGTAGAGACGGAAGAACGGGGGGTGTACTTTCCGGTAGCGAGATATTCCAAAAACACATCATTCCGATTATTTGCCGCGACAAACCGTTTAATAGGCAGCCCCATACGGGCGGCAAAAAGTCCGGCTGTGATATTACCAAAGTTTCCACTCGGTACACAAACCACCACTTCACCTGCTTTGCCGATACGATCCAACCGGGCATAGGCATTGAAATAGTAGAACGATTGCGGCAGGAAGCGGGCTACATTAATCGAGTTTGCCGACGTCAAGACCATGTGTTTGTTCAGTGCTTCATCCATAAAAGCGCTTTTCACCAAAGCCTGGCAATCATCAAAAGTTCCATCTACTTCAAGCGCCGTGATATTCTGACCGAGGGTGGTAAACTGGCATTCCTGTATCGGGCTGACCTTTCCTTTCGGATAGAGCACGAACACCCGGATACCGGGCACCCCCAAAAAGCCATTCGCCACCGCACTACCGGTATCTCCCGAAGTAGCAACCAATACATGAATATCTTTCAATCCTTGTTTACGGACGAAATAGCCCAGCAAACGAGCCATAAAACGTCCGCCCACGTCTTTAAATGCAAGCGTAGGTCCGTGAAATAATTCCAGACTATAGATTGTATCCGTAACAGGAACAACAGGCGTATCAAACGAAAGCGTATCTTTCACCAATTCATCCAATACGTCCGGCTCGACATCCTCACCAAAGAAGGAACGGGCAACCAAACAAGCTATCTCATGAAAAGATTTATCTTTCAGGCTTTCAATAGCCGACTGATCCAGCCGCTTAATTTTTTCGGGCATAAACAAGCCCTTATCTCCGGCAAGTCCCTTTACAACTGCTGTCTCCAGAGAAACAGGCGCGACTTGTCCGTTTGTACTGTAATATTTCATCTTTCAAAGGTTATCTTAAGAACTCGCGAATAAACTGATCTTTTTCCAATACGCCGTATTTCCCTGCTTTAGCGGCAAACTCATCATAGCGGTTCACATTGTCCGGCGTCTGTCCCGGCTTATAAATCACAAATGGGACAGGCTTACTTGTATGTGTGCGAATAGCGCAAGGTGTAGGATGATCAGGCAATAAAGCTATAGCCACTGGTTCACTCCAGGTTTGGAGCGTTTCGTAAACAATCTTCAGTACGCGTTTGTCCAGATCTTCGATTGTACGGATTTTAAGTTTTACGTTGCCTTCATGTCCGGCTTCGTCGCTGGCTTCAATATGGAGATAAACAAAATCTTTTGTCTTCAACGCTTCAAGCGCAGCATGTGCCTTGCCTTCGTAGTTCGTATCATACAGCCCGGTAGCCCCTTTCACCGAAACAACCTCCAGACCGGCATAGATGCCGATACCGCGAATCAGATCGACAGCCGAAATAACTGCTCCGCCATTAAAACCATACAAATCTTGCATAGTTTTCATTGCAGGACGATAGCCCGGAGACCAGGGCCAAATACTATTCGCCGGGTCTTTTCCTTTCTCAATGCGCTTCAGATTAACCGGGTGATTCTTCAGCAGCTCCTGTGATTGAAGGATGAGGTCATTCAGCAAATCAGCCGTTGCTTTTGCTTCCGGCGCTTCCGGTTGGATCATCAGCGGACGGAAAGGTTGCAAAGGCACATCATGAGGAGGCGTACAATCAAGCCGTTTGTCTCCTCCTTTTATCACAAGCAGATGACGATAAGACACACCCGTATAAAAACGCACGGTATCCGATCCTAATTTCTCATTCAGAAAGCGGATCAGCTCATCGGCTTCTTCCGTCGAGATATGTCCGGAAGAATGATTCTTCAGAATTTCACCTTCGACACAGACCAGATTGCAACGCATAGCCATTTCGCCCGGTTGTAATTCCACACCTATGCTCGCGGCTTCCAGTACACCGCGACCTTCATATACTTTTGATAAATCATAGCCCAAAACAGATAGATTAGCCACTTCACTTCCCGGATGAAAACCATCGGGAACTGTTTTCAGCATACCAGACACCCCCAACTCAGCCAATTTATCCATGTAAGGCGTAGCTGCAAATTGCAACGGAGTCTTACCTGCCAGCGCATCGACAGGCTCATCAGCCATACCGTCTCCCAGAATAATAATATGCTTCATACCTTCACCTTCTTATCTAAACCATTTATATGTTTGCGATTGAAATAATATCAGCAAACACGCCCGCTGCCGTCACATTGTCTCCGGCTCCATATCCTTTTATGATCATCGGATATTCATGGTATCTTTCAGTAGAAATCATAATGATGTTATTGCTGCCCTCCAATTCATAAAATGGATGTTCGACTCCAACCTCCTGCAACCCTACTTCGCATGTACCATTCTCCATTTTGGCAACAAAGCGAAAGTGCTTACCCTCAGCTTCCAGTTTCCGGCGCTTCAATTCAAACTCATCATCCAGATTTTTAATCATCCTCCAGAAGTCATCCAAACTACCTTCAAAATAGCTCTCAGGCATAAACAGAACACGTTTTACGTCTTCCTGATTCACCTTATAGCCGGCTTCCCGCGCAAGGATAACCAATTTTCGCACCACATCCTTACCACTGAGATCAATCCGGGGATCGGGCTCGGCATAATGCGCTTCTTTAGCCATCAGAATAGCTTGGCTTAAAGGAATTTCAGCGCTTAATGTATTAAAGATATAGTTCAGCGAACCGGATAAGACAGCTTCGAGTTTAAGGATATGATCGCCGCTATTAATCAGGTCGTTCATGGTGTTTATGATTGGCAAACCGGCACCTACATTGGTTTCAAAAAGAAACTTTACTCCTCTTTTCCGGGCCGTTTCCTTCAGTTTAATATAGTTATCATAAGGAGAAGAAGCCGCGATTTTATTTGCCGCCACCACTGAAACGTTATTATTCAATAAAGTCTCATACAGTCCTGCCACATACGGATTGGCTGTACAGTCTACAAATACAGAATTAAATATATTCATATTAAGTATCTCCTCACAAAACAGCGAAGGAGAATTAGGCTGTCCGTCCTGCGCCAGATCTTCCTTGTACGTATCCAGATTCAGCCCCTCACGCTTAAAGATCGCGCGATTACTGCGGGCAATTCCTACCACACGCACGCTGAGTCCGTTTTTAATCAACTTGGGTTGCTGTATACGGATTTGTTCCAGCAATTTTCCCCCTACAGTTCCGATACCCGCAATAAACAAGTTCAACACCTTGTATTCCGACAGGAAGAAAGAATCATGAATAGAATTCAATGCTTTCCTCAGATACTTCAGTCGGATAACGAATGAAATATTCGTTTCCGAAGCTCCTTGTGCACAAGCGATCACACTGATACCGGCACGTCCCAGCGTACCAAACAGTTTGCCGGCAATACCCGGCGTGCGCTTCATGTTCTCGCCAACGATAGCCACCGTAGCCAGATCACGTTCAGCTATAATATCATTGATTTCTCCTTGAGAACGCTCAAGAGCAAACTCTTCGTTCAGCACGTCAACCGCGATATCCGCATCGGCATTCCGAACGGCAAACGTGGTGTTATTCTCCGAACTTGCCTGGGAAACCATAAACACACTGATTCCATTCTTGGCAAGTGTTTTAAAGATACGGTAATTGACCCCGATAACACCAACCATACCCAAGCCCTGAACCGTGATAAGACAAGTATCATTGATGGATGAAATACCTTTAATAATCGCCTTCCCTTCCTCCGGAACGTGCTCCTTAGAAATATAAGTGCCCGGAGCCTCCGGATTAAACGTATTCAGAATACGGATAGGGATATTCTTGTGGTAAACCGGATAGATCGTAGGCGGATAAATCACCTTGGCGCCAAAGTTACACAACTCCATAGCCTCGGTGAAGCTCAAGCGCTCAATCACATAGGCAGAACTGATCACACGCGGATCGGCCGTCATAAAGCCATCCACATCCGTCCATATTTCCAATACAGACGCGTCTAACGCCGTAGCTAAGATAGATGCGGTATAGTCAGACCCTCCGCGCCCCAGATTAGTAACCTCCCCGTTATCTTTGCTCGAAGAGATAAAACCCGGAACCAACGAAATTTTGGGAAGCGGATTGAATGTTTCGGTAACCAATTGATTGGTGAGATCGAAATCTATACTGTGTTTATTGAACTGTTGCTCCGTTTTAATAAACTTGCGTGAATCAAACAATTTCGCATCCTGTATTACATTAGAAATAATCAGCGAAGAGATACGTTCGCCATAACTTACGATCGTGTCTGATGTTTTGGTAGATAAATCCTGTATCAGATAAATTCCTCTGAAAATATTCCCTAACTCATCCAGCAAGGTCATCACTTTTTTTTGCGTTTCAATGCGCAAAAACGCATCCGGAATCACCCCTTCAATAACGTTGAGATGGCGGGATATGATTTCAGAAAAAGAGCCCTCATAGTTTATGTCGCCCTTCGAAGCCATCTCTGAAGTCGCAAGCAGCTTATCGGTTATCCCCCCTAAAGCGGAAACGACTACAATAACAGGCTCATCAATAGCCTCTACAATTCTTTTTACATTTAATATACTCTCCACGGAACCTACGGATGTTCCGCCGAATTTCAATACCTTCATTGTCTATTAATTAGATTATTTTTGTTGAACGGAAAAGAACATAAAGCTGTCCTGTAGAAAAGTGCAATAACGACCTATTGCTACAAGGCGGGACGTGGTCTCCGCATTTGTTTATTTGTAGAATCTAACCCCCCAAGGGGTCATCAATGCCCATGTATAGTATGCTATATTTAAATTCTTTTGATTTGTCATTATTATTCAATTGTGCATTGGACGAACAATATTACGCATTATTTTTCAATTCACGGCTAAAATGTCGAAGTAACAGACAAAAAAATAACATTTTTATCAGATTTGGGGCAAATCAAGTAATAGGATCGTCATCTTTGCGAGCGCAGCGAAGCAATCCAGTATACACCACTTAGATTGCTTCGTCACTTCGTTCCTCGCAAAT
>DAIPZX010000079.1:0-8561 GCA_036781995.1 Massilibacteroides sp.
CAATAAAGTTTAATCTAAAGTGTAGATAAACAGCGTGATTAAGCAGAGGTAAGAGGCAAGGAAAATGAATGGCTGAATAGTTACCTCTTCCCGCGTTCAAAAAGCCGGTCGATCATGTCTTTCCGACCGATGCGGCGAAGTGATTGTTGGATGCGCTGGCGGTACTCGGGTTGGTACCAGAAAAAGAACTGTCGCTGGGCTAACTTTTCTTCTTTAGTGTGGGCAGTATAGACTTTTTCCAGTGTATAGGGATGATAGCCGGTATAGTAGATCTCGGTGGCTAAGGTCATAGGGGTAGGGGTAAAGTCTTGTACCTGTTCGAGTTGGAAATTGAGCTGTTTGGTTTGAATGGCAAGATCGGCCATGTCTTCTTCCCGGCAACCCGGATGGCTGGATATGAAGTAGGGAATAAGTTGTTGGTTTAATCCCTGCCGGCGATTTACATCATCGAATATGCGCTTGAATTGTTCGAATTGCTTGAAGCTGGGTTTACGCATTTGCTTGAGCACGTTGTCTGATGTATGTTCGGGTGCGACTTTTAACCGACCGGATACATGACGGGCAATTAGCTCTTCCGTATAGCTTCGTGCTGCCTTTCTGATTTGTTCATCCTTGTATTCATGCAGGAGCAGGTCATAACGCACGCCGCTGCCGATAAATGATTTCTTGATTCCCGGCAGGCGGTCTACTTCTTTGTAAATAGCGAGCAACGGACTATGGTCTGCATTCAGATTGGGACAGATTACAGGAGAGATGCAAGACGGCTTTTTGCATTGGGCGCAGATTCGTTCGTCTTTTCCTTTCATACGATACATATTCGCTGACGGACCTCCCAAATCACTTAGATAGCCTTTGAAATCCGGCATTTGGATTACTTGTTTCACTTCCTTGAGTACCGACTCCTTACTGCGTGAGGCGATAAACTTTCCCTGATGTGCCGAGATGGTACAAAAAGCACATCCTCCAAAGCATCCGCGGTGTAGATTGACTGAAAATTTAATCATCTCGAATGCCGGTATCGTTTTATTTCTGTATTTCGGATGAGGAAGGCGTGTGTATGGCAAATCGAATGAGGCATCTATTTGTTCTTCCGTCATGGGTGGAAAAGGAGGATTAACCACAATGGTTTGTTTGCCAACCTGCTGTAAGATGCGCGATGCGTGATACTTATTGGATTCTTCTTCGATGTGCCGGAAGTTTTTCGCTTGTTTGAGTTTGTCGGAAAGACATTCTTCATGTGTGAAAAGACAGATGTCATCTTCCTTCTTCTTGATTGCATCTTTGGTTATATAAGCCGTTTGAGGAATATCTGTGATTTGCTTGAATGATTCTCCGTTTTTTAGCCGGCTCACTAACTCTTTCAGCGGTAATTCGCCCATGCCGTAGATCAACAGGTCTGCCGGACTGTCGGCAAGAATGCCCGGACGAAGTTTGTCCTGCCAATAATCATAATGTGTTAATCTGCGTAATGAGGCCTCGATTCCTCCTAACAGAATAGGGGTGTCCGGATACAATTCACGCAGTATTTTTGCATAAACAATACTGGGATAATCCGGGCGCATACCGGCACGACGGTCCGGAGTATAGGCATCATCACTACGCAACCGTTTGTTGGCGGTATAGTGATTGATCATGGAATCCATAGCTCCGGGAGATATGCCGAAGAAAAGACGGGGTTCGCCCAGTTTCTTGAAGTCGCGGAAATCTCCGCGCCAGTCCGGTTGCGGAACAATTGCTACACGCAAGCCTTCTGCTTCAAGTGTTCGCCCTACCACGGCTGCACCAAACGATGGGTGATCTACATAAGCATCTCCGGAGAAAAGAATCACATCAATGTAATCCCAGCCTCTTGCTTCTACTTCCTTTTTTGTTGTCGGCAACCATGTATTGTTCATAGCTGCAAAGGTACAGGTTTTTTGGTAGATTGTATTAAGCCTTCAACTTGACAATAAAAACAACCAAACTGTCTTCCTGGACGGATTGAGGAAAAGAACGTTCCAGCTCTTTGCCGGATTTGTAGAAATAATAGTTCCGGTTGTAAATGTCTAACGGACGGAGATTTGCGACGCTTCCTGTTTGGTAGTAATCATCGTCAAAACCAGCTGCCAGTTGCCACGAACGGTTCGTGCGTGTGTCATAGCAAAAGAGATAGTTCGGCAACGGACTCTGATTGTTATCACAGGCAGCCTGCCAAAAACGATTTCCCATACGTGTAGGAAAGGTTGTGATGTCGGTATTGCCGGTGTGCGCGTTGAGCCAATATTTTTTTTGATTCAAGATATAAAGCGAATCGCTTAACAGATATTCAGGAGAGAGAGGTGGGTTGTAAAGATAAACATCGCCGGTGTCATGATGTATGCAAAATTCACCATTATAACAGGTGGATAAGTGTTGCTCACGTCCGGTGTCAAAGGATGTTATCTTTTTAGTTTCCAGTTTATTGAAAGAGATATCGTATTTTACAGCCTGTATTTCTATTGATGTTTTGTTGGTATCCGGGTCGTAACTTACGCGTTCCTCTGTAGTCCAGATGCTATCCCTGTGCATAGCCATAGCATAAACATGCTCTCCCGGGAGGTCGCTTCTTAGCTTTTTGGATGCTGTCAGTTTTCCGTCAAAGGTATAATAATGTATGTCATCTTCATTACCGAGAACGATGAGTTGTTGTTTTCGTTGGTCGATAATATAACCTCTCGCACGCATTTGCTCCGGATTGGTGACGGCATTAAGCAATTCTCCTTTTCGGTTGAATCGGTAGATGGTTTCATTGCAAATGAGAAAAAGGTTGTCTCCTTCTTTACGTACCTGTTTGGCGTAGCGAATATCGTATGCTTTGCTGTTTTGAAGCGGTATGGCAATGACTTCTTCTGCTATATCGGAAAGTTGCCCGGACAGCAGGCTTGTTTTTGTACCTCCGGAAGTCAAAAAATCGTATCCCTCCTTTGCATAAAGGGCCGTAAGAAGTATAAACAGGGTAAGAAAGGTCCGTTTCATAACATATAAGTCTTTAGTATTAGTATCTTAACGGAGAATGTCTGTGAATATTGAGTCTTACTCTTGTAAAAAGCACCAATGATCCGGGGTGGATGCTTCTTCAATATAATGATAGCCTTCCCAAGAGAAGCTTTTTAGCTCTTCCGGGTTGGTTATTCTGTTTTTGATGATGTGTCTTGTCATCTTTCCCCGTGCCATTTTTGCGTAGATGACAACAGTTTTTGCTTTGCCATTCTTCAGTACTTTAAAGTCAGGCGTGATGACACGCGTTGAATTTTCCACCCTTTTCCAATCGAAAGCAGGTTGTACGTCCATGCTTGCCAGATTAAAAAGAATGCCTCCCGCTTTTTTTACTTCACTGATTAAATGATTGGTTTGTATCTTTTTCCAGTAGGCGTACATGTTTCCGGCGCCCAATTCCGGCAGGCGAATGTCATATTCCATACGGTAAAGCTTAATTCCATCCAATGGACGAAGCAACCCGTAACAGATGGAAACAAAGCGAACATGGTCTTGCGCGAAAAGGAAATCGTCTGCGGTAAAGTCTGCCGGATCTATGTGTTTGAATACTACTCCGGTATATGCCAATATGGACTGAAGAGGGGTTCTGTCCGGTGAATGGAACTCCCGGTAGCGATTATAGCTTTCGAAGGCAAGTTTGGGGCTTAATTTGAGTTGCTTCTCCAACTCTTCCTTAGAAAATTGAGCCATATTAAGTGCAACCTCATTGGCTTCCGTCTGAAAAGTCGGAATAGTGGCGGTTGGCGCCTTTGTTTTAGAATTTCCGGTCATTGTTTTTGCCGGAGAAAGAAGTATCAACATTTCTCTGTTCCTTTTTTAGCTTCTAAAGGTAACGATTTCTTTCATCATTATGCGGCATAAAATGCTATGGCAGATAAGAAATCAAACCATCTGACAGTTGAAAACGATTGTCTGAATCGACAAGGAAACGTATGGCTGTGATACATTTCTGTTCAGGGTAGGGCAATTGAGCTATCATATCGCTTACGGTTTGCGGTGTGTCGACCAATCGTTCGGCTAACAGATTCCGGATCGCGGTAAAATCATCATCTGTCAGAATAGACTCTTTGGAAGAACGGCATACATCACAAGTGCCGCAGTCTTTCGTGCCTTTTTCTCCAAAGTAGGTGAGCAGTATGCGGCTTCGACAGATATATTTTTCTGTGGTGTACTCTAAAACTTTCTCGATTCGTTTGGCTAAGCGTTCTTTGCGTTCTTCGTAGGCTTTGAGGGGAATGCGTAGATAGCGTTGTTCCTCGCGACTTTGCGTATATATGATCAGAGGCGTTTTTTTGTGAGGAATGTATTGAAGAATTTTATACTTGGAAAGCCCGGTCAATGTATCGTAAACTTCCTGCGGCGTGCTTCCCGAACGAGTGGCGATCAGGGTTTCATCTATATAGACAAAGTCAGCAAACAGTCCGGTATACGACCTGAGGATAGCCTGGAGAATGTCATCTGTTTTTTTGCTCTGATGTTGATATTTGTACAGATCGTCACGCGTGATTCGGAATACCAACCGGGAAGCGTTATCAATTTCTTCTGTGTATTCAATGTAACCGGACAATTCCAGTATTTTAAGGGCGTGATGTGTTTGTATAACAGAAAATTTGAATACATGACAAAAGTCTGTGATCGAGAAATCATGTACTGTTTCCAATCCATATCCGACTGCTATCTGAAAGTAATTGCCTAATGCTTCGTAAACCCGGTAAATAAATTCTTTATCGGGAAACTCATCGGAGAGGCGTTTCTTTAATTTCGCGCTGTCTGTTCCGGAACAAAGGGCAACAGCATAGGCTGTCTTTTCATCTCGTCCTGCCCGTCCTGCTTCCTGATAGTATTCTTCCAATGAGCCGGGCATGTCGATGTGTACAACAATTCTCACATCCGGCTTGTCTATACCCATCCCGAAGGCATTGGTTGATACGATTACGCGGCATTCATTATTTTTCCACCGGCTTTGGCGCAGGTCTTTCTCTGCCCGGTTTAGTCCGGCGTGGAAATAATCCGCTGAAATACCGGCGTTTTGTAAAGCAAGCGCTATTTCTTTTGTCCGTTTACGGTTGCGTACATAAACAATCGCGCAGCCCGGAACCTTTTGGAGTATCTGTGTCAGCGAATGGATTTTATCATCTGTCTGACGAACCACGTAAGACAGATTTTCCCGGCGAAAACTCTTCTGAAAAACATTTTTTGTTTTAAAGAGAAGCTTTTCTTGTATATCCGAAACCACGTCTGGTGTAGCTGTTGCTGTCAGCGCTAAAACGGGCACTCCTTCTAATTGATCACGAACCTCGGCGATGTTTAAATAAGACGGACGGAAATCATATCCCCATTGTGAGATACAATGGCTTTCGTCAATAACCAGCAGACTTACATTCATTGCCTGTAGTTTTGCGCGGAATAACTCGGTTGCTAAGCGTTCGGGAGAAACATACAAAAACTTATATCCTCCAAAAATACAGTTTTCCAATTGCGTGATGATTTCCTGTCGGGTCATTCCCGAGTAAACAGCTGTTGCCTTTATACCTACACGGCGAAGATTTTCCACCTGGTCTTTCATCAAGGCAATCAGTGGAGTTACCACAATACAGATACCTTCTTTAGCTAATGCCGGAACCTGAAAGGTAATAGACTTACCTCCACCGGTTGGCATCAGACCCAGCGTATCTTTTCCCTCCATTATGGAGTGGATGATGTCTTCCTGGAGTGGACGGAATGCAGTGTATCCCCAGTATTTGGCTAATATTTCGTGATAAATATCCACTACTTCAGAAGTCAGTCAGATCGGATCTGTCTTGATTTCTTTCACCTGCAGTTGGATGGATGTATTTCCATTATAGGTATTTTCTTCAATTGTGTAGCAGATGTCAAACGGAAGCATACCTTTAATATGGTTATTGTGTTCGTGCATACCAAAGGCTATACCATGGATAGGATTATGTGAGTTGCTGTCAATTAGTTCAAGCTTGAGATGCTCTAACTCTTTCCCAACTAATTTGCTCGTTCCATAATCCTTTACTCCTAAAGTCGCAAAGACCGGCTTTTGATTTTCCGGACCGAAAGGGCTCATCTTCTTCAGATCCGTCAGAAACTTGTTGTTGATCTCTTTAAAGTCGAGCGTAGCGTCAATATCTATTTGAGGGATCATCTGTTCCGTATCGATCTCTTCTGCTGCCAGTTTTAAGAATCGTTCGGTAAAAGCCTGCAGGTTTTCTTCTTTTAAAGACAATCCTGCTGCATAGGTGTGTCCTCCGAAGTTTTCAAGTAGGTCGCGACAACTTTCGATAGCTCTGTAAATATCAAAACCGGGAACAGAGCGTGCAGACCCGGTGATCAATTCCGGTGATTTGGTTAATACAACGGCCGGCCGGTAATATTTTTCGGTCAGTCTGGATGCGACAATACCAATAACCCCTTTATGCCATTCCGGATTATAAACAATGATCGCTTTACGATCTTCCATATTTTGAAAATCGTCAATAATTGCATTTGCTTCGTCGGTTATTTTTTTGTCTAATTCACGACGCTCGTCATTGTATTGATTGATGTTTTCGCTTTTCTCGCGGGCAGCCTCACTGTCTTTAGCCAGAAGTAAGTCTACGGCTTCTTTCCCATTCATCATGCGTCCGGAAGCATTGATGCGAGGGCCTATCTTAAATACGATGTCACTTATGGTTATATCTTTTCCTGTCAGACCACAAATGTCGATTATACCTTTCAGCCCAAGGCTGGGATTGGTGTTTAGTTGTTTTAATCCGTAATAGGCTAATATTCTGTTTTCTCCGCTGATAGGAACAATGTCTGAGGCGATGCTGACTGCAGCCAGATCAAGCAATTTTTCCAGTTCTGAAAATGGGAAGTTGTTGCTTTTAGCGAATGCCTGCATGAATTTAAAACCTACGCCGCAACCAGACAAATGTTCATAGGGATATTCGGAATCTGTCCGTTTGGCATCTAACACTGCGATGGCATCCGGCAAAATAGTATCCGGCATATGGTGATCACAGATGATAAAATCAATACCTTTTTGTTTCGCGTATTCGATTTTCTCGACGGCCTTAATTCCACAATCAAGAGAGATGATAAGTTTTACATCGTTGGCTACAGCATAGTCAATACCTTTATAAGATATTCCGTAGCCTTCATCATACCGATCCGGGATGTAATAATCCAAAGCCGAAGAATACAAACGCAAATACTTATACACTAATGCAACAGCTGTGGTACCATCCACATCATAATCCCCGTAAACAAGAATTTTTTCTTTGTTTCCCAAAGCCTTGTTCAATCTTTCTACCGCTTTGTCCATATCCGGCATCAGAAACGGATCGTGTAAATCATTGAGGCTGGGTTTAAAGAATTTTTTCGCTTCCTCGGCAGAAAAAATCCCTCTTTTAACAAGTAATAAAGCAATAACAGGATTGATCCCTAATTCTACTGCTAGTATCTCTCTCTTATGTAATTCTTCGTTTGTTGGGTTTAGAAAGTTCCATTTGCTTGTCATTATATTTTATTTTTCTTTTTATCTATTCTCAGAATTATTACAAAGAAAGCAGACGTATTTCTATACGGAATGCGTCATGAAGTATGCTATAAAGCCTTCGACCTTAGTTTCAGTACTTTCATTAAAAGCACCCCCAAGTCAATGTATGTAATAATTATCCCGTAAAGTTATAGATTTTAAATGGATAATAGACATCGCTATCTATAAAAACGTTTCTTTTAAAGATTATTTTAAAAGTACGTGAATCATTTGTACTTTTGTCTATATAGTTTGAAATGAAAATGATAGAAGATCTCAAAAAGGCTTGTGAAGTAATGTCAGATGGTGGTCTGATTTTATATCCTACGGATACGATCTGGGGGATAGGTTGTGATGCAACCAATGAAGAAGCGGTTCGCAAAGTCTATAAGCTGAAACAGCGGATGGATAGCAAAGCGATGCTGGTGTTGATAGATAGCACAGCGAAATTGAGTAGTTATGTAGAGGAGGTGCCTGACCAAGCCTGGGATCTAATAGAACTGACGACTAAGCCGCTGACAATTATTTACCCGAAAGCCCGGAATTTACCCTCTTGCTTAGTTGGCGAAGATGGAAGTATTGGAATCCGGGTTTCAAATGAGGAGTTCTCCCGTAAACTATGCGAACGCTTTCGTAGACCGTTGGTTTCGACCTCTGCTAATATAAGCGGCACGCCGGCTCCGGCGATATTTGACGAAATAGCCGACGAAATCAAAGCCGGCGTTGATTATATAGTGAAATACAGGCAGGATGATATAAGTAAAGCAGTGCCTTCGAGTATTATTAAACTCGGATTGGGAGGACTTATTCAAATAATCAGAGAATGACAACGAAAAACAGCATAGTTTTACCTTATCTTATCTCAGATTTTATTTCAGCGTCTTTAGTCTGGTTTTCTTTTAACTGGTTTCGTTTTTATGAAATTGCCATTTTCGGCGGTTTCGAGACGCTGAAGGATTATCTGTCTTTTCTCCCTGTTTGGGGAGGACAGCTTTTTATTCCTTTTTTCTGGCTTTCG
>DAIPZX010000080.1:0-8516 GCA_036781995.1 Massilibacteroides sp.
TTGGAGCGGCAGGTCTGGCGGCAACAAATGCTGCTGCTGCGTCAACTTCAGCACCGGAAGTTGCTCAGAAGAAGAAAACCGCCGGAAAAGATGACGGCAAACTTCGTTTTGGTTTTATCGGAACCGGTTCCCGTTGTCAGGAACATATTAATAATGTATTGGCTATTCCGGGCAACAAGATCGTGGCGATCTGTGATATTCAGCAAGGTCCGCTTGATAGCACCTTGAAGCATATCGCGAAATTCAATGTTCCTGCTCCTAAGGCTTATATAGGTGGCGAGCGTGAATTTGAGAAGATGCTCGACAACGAAGAGTTTGACTGTGTGATTATCGCCAGCCCCTGGGAATGGCACGTTCCGATGTCTCTGGCTGCGATGAAAGCAGGTGTTCCTTATGTTGGGGTGGAGGTTTCTGCCGCCAATACAGTGGATGAATGTTGGGATCTGGTGAATGTGTCGGAAGCTACGGGCAGCCACTTGAACATCATGGAAAACGTATGCTACCGCCGTGACTGTATGGCTGCTTTAGCGATGGCTCGCGAAGGCTTGTTCGGCGAACTCATTCATGGTACTTGCGGTTACGAACATGATCTGCGTGCCGTTAAGTTCAACGATGGTAAGCACTACTCTTATCAAGAAGGCGGCGAATTGCGTATGGGACCTACTGCTTTTGCCGAAGCACAATGGCGTACGCAACACTCGGTGATGCGTAATGGTGATATTTATCCTACGCACGGCATCGGTCCGGTGGCGAATTGTATGGATATCAATCACGGAAACCGTTTCTTGTCTTTGAGCGCTATGGCTACGCAGTCCAGAGGTTTGCATAAATTTATTGTAGACAAAGGCGGTCGTGACCATGAATTGGCTAAGGTTCGTTTTAATCTGGGCGATATCGTAACCTCAATGATCAAATGTGCCAACGGACAGACTATAATTGTTACGCATGACACGAATTCTCCTCGTCCATACTCCTTAGGCTTCCGTATTCAGGGAACAGAAGGGCTTTGGATGAACGACGGCAACGGTGTTCATATCGAAGGAAAATCAAAACCTCACAGATGGGATCCCTCTGATGAATGGTTTAAGAAATACGACCATAAGTTGTGGAGCAGCTTGGAGGCACAGGCAAAAGAAGCGGGTCATGGCGGTATGGACTTCATCATGATGTATGACCTGATCGACGCTATCCGCAATAAGAAACCGGCTCCGATGGATTGTTATGACGCAGCTGCGTGGAGTGCGATCTCCGGTTTATCAGAAATGTCCGTAGCCCGTGGTGGCGCGTTGGTCGATTTCCCGGACTTTACACGTGGTCAATGGATACATCGAAAACCTAAATTTGCGATTTGAAATATCATATAATCGTCATTGCGAACGTAGTGAAGCAATCCAGTATACGCAACATGGATTGCTTCGTTGCTTCGCTTCTCGCAATGACGATGCTACTTTCTTGTTTAAATCACGTTCTCTTTTTTTGTATATCAGCACCCTAACACCTTTTTGAAGCGGCGGATGAATTCTTTTGCTTCGTCTAAAGTCAGGCAGAGTGGGGGAAGCAAACGGATGGTGTTTGTGCCGGCTACTCCGGTAAATACTTTTTCGTCAAAGAGTAATTTGTTGCGTACTTCCTTAATTGAATCGTTGAATTCGATGCCGATCATTAATCCTTTTCCGCGTATTTCCTTTAATCCCGGCAGATGCTTTAGTTCGTCAATCAGAAAATCTCCGACCTTGGCGGCATTGGCTACCATCTGTTCTTTTTCCATGATATCAAGCACAGCGATTGCTCCCGCGCAGGCTAAATGATTGCCTCCGAAAGTGGTTCCCAGCATGCCATACACCGGTTTGAATTCCGGACTGATTAATACGGCACTCATCGGAAAACCATTTGCAATACCTTTGGCTACCGTAATCATATCAGGACGTATCCCCGCATGTTGGTGGGCAAAGAATTGACCGCTTCTGCCATAACCGGATTGTATCTCATCCAGAATCAAGACAGCATTATATTGTGTGCAAACTTCGCGAAGATCACGTAAGAACTGATCATCCGGCAGTTGGATGCCGCCTACACCTAAAATACCTTCTATGATGACTGAAGAAACATCCCCTTTTTCCAATTCCGCTTTCACGAGATTGATGTCATTAAGCGGAAGGAATGTGACAGGCATGGTATCATTGATAGGAGCTACAATCTTGGGGTTGTCTGTTACGCGTACAGCGGCGGAGGTACGCCCGTGAAATGAATGCTCGAAAGCAATCACCCGGCGTTTGTTGTTGTGAAACGAAGCTAATTTCATGGCGTTTTCATTGGCTTCAGCTCCTGTGTTTACGATGAAAAGCGCGTAATCATCATAACCGCAAGCCTTGCCAAGCTTGTCTGCGAATGTTTGTTGTAAACTATTGATTACTGAATTCGAATAGAATCCCAGTTTGTTTACCTGATCTGTGATAGCCGCCACATAGTCCGGATGGCTATGTCCAACGGAAATAACCGCGTGACCTCCGTAAAGATCCAGATATTCCGTTCCCTCCGAATCCCATACATGGGTTCCTTTTCCTTTTACAATCTCTATATTGAATAAGGGGTATACGTCGAAAAGTTTCATTTTTTGTAGAGTTAATAGTTAGAATGCCGATGGCTTCAGATGTAGACCAACCGTTTCTTCCAGCCTGAACAATAAGTTCATGTTGTGAACAGCTTGTCCGCTGGCACCTTTCAGCAGGTTGTCTATTACTGATATAATCAACAGTTTATCTCCGTGTTTTTCCAGATGAAGCAGACATTTATTCGTGTTTATTACCTGTTTCAGATCCGGATTCGTACCAATCAAGTGAGTAAATGAATGATCATCGTAATATTCTTCATACATCCGTTTGATTTCATTCAGTCCGACCTTGCAATCCAGGTAGATCGAGGTAAAGATACCACGGGAAAAGTTTCCGCGCACCGGGATGAAATTAATATGCGTATCGAAACTGTTTTGCAATTGTTTCAGACTTTGCGTTATTTCGCCTAAGTGCTGATGTGTAAAAGGCTTGTAGATAGAAATATTGTCATTCCGCCAACTGAAATGTGAAGTAGCCGATGGCTTTACGCCCGCTCCCGTAGAGCCTGTGATTGCATTGACGTGCAATTCGCTATTGAGCATCAGATGTTTGGCAAGTGGCAATAGACCTAATTGAATACAAGTGGCGAAGCAACCGGGATTAGCAATCCGCTGGGCCGAACAGATCCGGCGGCGGTTTAATTCCGGTAGTCCGTACACGAAGTCGTGTTCTTCAGACTCAATACGATAGTCTGTGGAGAGGTCAATAATCTTTAACCCCTCCGGAACGGTATGGCTGTCTAAGAATTTCTTTGTGTCGCCATGAGCCGTACAGAAGAATAAAAGATCAATGTCTGCAAGAGGCAGTTCGTTGGTGAAAACCAGATCGGTTTCGCCATATAGTCCGCTGTGTACATCCGTTACTTTATTTCCTGCGTTGCTGGAGCTGTTCACAAATACAATCTCCGCATCGGGGTGATTGAGTAGCAGGCGTAGTAACTCGCCTGCCGTATAACCTGCCCCGCCGATTATACCAATTTTAATCATGCCTTTTTATTCTTGTTTTGTACTGAGTAATATAATTTCATTTGATTCCCCAATATACGGGTAAATCCTTTAACATCGTCGGCAGACCACGCCTTTTGTTCTTCACCGTATATACCGAAGTCACTTTTCATTAAATCAAAATCACTTTCGATACCTACTAATGTATACGTGTAAGGACGTAATGTAATGATCACACGACCGGTTACATTTTGTTGCGTACTTGTCAGGAAAGCCTCCATGTCACGCATAACAGGATCAAGATACTGCGCTTCATGCAGGAACATTCCATACCAGTTGCCTAATTGTTCTTTCCAGTACTGTTGCCACTTGGTCAATGTATGCTTTTCCAACAATTTATGCGCATTGATGATCAATAACGGACCCGCAGCTTCAAAACCTACACGACCTTTGATGCCGATAATGGTATCGCCTACGTGCATATCCCGACCGATTGCCCAGCGGGAACCCAATTCCTCTACCGCGCGAATCGCGTCTACCTTGTTCTTGTAAGTTACCCCATTCACACCGCTGATCTCGCCATTCACAAAGTCGATAAACATATCTTCTTCCTCTTCCTCCGCTT
Organism: Massilibacteroides sp.; assembly: GCA_036781995.1. Taxonomy (GTDB): domain Bacteria; phylum Bacteroidota; class Bacteroidia; order Bacteroidales; family Tannerellaceae; genus Massilibacteroides. Next base: position 4,182 of record DAIPZX010000080.1, read on the forward strand.
CTAATTGAGAAGGATAAGCCGTGTCGGGCAGCGTCAGGTTAGATTGCAGCGTTTCTTTACCGCCTACGCTTGTGCCCCAGAGTCCCTTATTGATAGAATATTCCATTTTGGTGAAATCAGCCTCATAACCATGTTCTTTCAGGTAATTGATTTCGTATTCACGACTCAGCACCATGTCGCGGGTAGGAGTAATGATTTCGATATCCGGCGCCAGCACTTCGAATGTCAGGTCAAAACGCACCTGGTCATTTCCTGCTCCCGTACTTCCGTGAGCCACTGCATGCGCGCCGATTTCTTTCGCGTAATTAATAATGGCTATTGCCTGAAAAATACGTTCGGAGCTAACCGAAATAGGGTAGGTGCCGTTTCTTAACACATTGCCGAACACCATATACTTGATACTCTTCTCGTAGTATTCCTGTTCTACATTCAGTGTCACGTGTTTTACCGCACCAAGTTGGTAAGCTCTTTCTTCGATCAACTTACATTCCACTTCGTCAAAACCACCTGTATTGGCAATTGCGGTGTACACCTCATATCCTTTTTCTTCAGACAGATATTTGGCACAAAAGGATGTATCCAATCCGCCACTAAAGGCCAATACTACTTTTTTCTTTTCCATTACTCTCTCTCTATTTTAATATTCTTTATTCTTGTTCTTTTCTCTTTTCCTCGTCCGCCTTTTTTGCTTCCGCTTCTTTCGCTTTCATCTCTTCGTGCTTCAACAATGTTTTCTTTCTCAGCACATCATACATTTCTTCATGTATCAGACAGCGCGGATCTTTCGGATCAAAAATCATAGCCGTACAAATGCAATATTTACGGTCAGTACGGGTCAGTACATCGTGATTTATACAACCTTCGCATCCTTTCCAAAAAGCTTCATCGTCTGTCAGATCGGCAAAAGTAACCGGCACATAGCCCAGCTCGGTGTTCATTTTCATAACCGCGCTACCCGAAGTAAGACTGAATAACTTGGCTTTAGGCCATCGCAGTCTTGCTAATGTAAAGGAAGCGTTTTTTATGCGTTTAGCCAACCCTCTGTTACGAAATTTATCCGCTACGATCAATCCTGAAGTAGCTACATATTGTTTGTTTCCCCAGGACTCGATATAGGTAAAACCTGCAAATTCTTCACCCGCAAGGGCAATGATTACCTTTCCTTCACGCATCTTTTGGGTAACATACTCATGCGTACGTTTAGCGATACCCGTTCCACGCACTTTGGCAGCTGCCTCTATTGTGTCTAAAATTGTATCAACGTATTTTTCGTGGCTTTCGTCAGCCACCATTACATCAATTTCTACTTCTTTTTCCATTTCCTGAATTGGAATTAACTAACACCTTTTATCTATTTATAAATCGCGCAAGAGCTTCCGCCACTTGTTCTCTGTTGTATCCTTCACGTGGAATGATCAGAATGGTATCATCCCCGGCTATCGTTCCCACTATCTCTTTCGGAGCATGTCTGTCTATATCACTGGCCACTCCCATGGCATAACCGGGAGGTGTTTTAACAACGGCCAGAGTGCCTGAAAATTCAATGCCCGGATACAATTGTAATTGCTGCGTTGATTCCTGTTCCGGAAAACGGTAGACATAACTTCCGTTCACATGAATTTTCGCTATTTTAAGTTGTCTGATATCACGTGACAAGGTTGCCTGCGTAGTCGAATATCCTTTGTCGTTCAACAATTGAAGTAGTTCTTCCTGACTCTCAATGTCTTGTGTCGTAATAATATGTCGAATGTCTTGCAGACGTTCTTGTTTTGTATTCATTATGTATATTTATGCAATTATGCTGCAAAATTATACTATTTAATTGAATAAATATACTGTTTGAGGTATTATTTTGTATAAAAATTACATCCACTGTAGTGGAGTAAATGATCAGTCAATAATTATACCACGAATTCCCTGTTGTGGTTGTGGTAAATGGCGAAGTTTGCTTTCTGTACTTCTGAATGTGGGAGTGGGGATCAAATTGCCTGTTTCTATGACCGACAGTGCCTGACTCAGCATGTATTCGTTGGGGTTTCCTAATTCGGAATTAAAAGAATCAGACACCTCAAAGTCGGGAGAAAATCCAAGTGCGTAGTCGGAAAAACCTTGTGAATTTTTAACCCAGCAGGTGATGGGATGTAATATCCACGGGTGGTTTTTGGATTTTCCGGAAAATTCTTGTGAGCCTACATTCTTTCCTTCTGTCTGATTGCCAATCAGAATTACATCCATGTAGGGGCGCAATCCGTTTATGATTAATTCGGAAGCTGAAGCCGTTTCCCGACTTGTGATAACATAGAGGCGGTTGAGGTTCAGGTTGGCGCCGCCGCTGCTGATAAGGCCTTTGTCCAAACTGTATTCTGTGTCTTTTTTGTTTAAGGATTCATTATAAACCAGTTTGCAGAAAGAACTGCCTAATGTGTTTGCAGGAGCCAACATGGTTGCTAATAATTGCGCACAGGAAAGGAGTCCGCCTCCGTTATATCTGAGATCAAGGATGAACGCTTCCGTGTTTTGTTCTGCAAACTTGGTGAAAACAGTTTTTAATTGATCATCGTATGCTTTATCCTCATTTCCTGTAGGTCCTGATACAAAGCTGTTATACATCAAATAGCCAATCTTTTTATTATTGACCAAAAGCGTTGTGTCTGCAAGAATCGGATTTTCCGGCATGGTTATGGCAGCTTCGATCTCTACTTTTTTTGCATTCACCATTCCGCTGTTTGATAAATCTCCAACCGTCAGTGTCATTTTTTCTGTATAAGCATGAAATTGCATATAGTTGCGGTCGGTAAGCTGGATATTATTGTAGTGTGAAATCCAGTCTCCCCGTTTAAGTCCTGCCTTTTCTGCGGGAGAGTCCGGCAGTACATATTTTACAGCCGCATATATGGTTGACGGATTATTTTCAAAATAACGATAAGCGGGTATAAAGCCGTAAGTTACACTTGAACTCCCACTTCTGGTAGAGAGGTCTTCTTCTATTGTGGAATAATAATGATTCTTACCATCCGTGTGTTTCCCGTCTTTCATTGAAAGCAGAGAATTGAAAAAATCTTCCGGTTCCGCATCTGTCTCTTTGAAAGACGGAAGATCCTCAGTCCACAGGTAGTTTTCCTTCATTATGTCGTAGATCCATTCATTGACCTTGTTGGGCGTTTTGTCCAAGCTGGTGTCTTTTTCACAGGAAGTCAGCAGCAAGAATCCTGCTGTGATCACGAGTAGAACCGGAGAGAATATTGATTTGCTCATAATATGCTAATTAATGTAAGTCGTAAAGATAATGATTTTTCGTCCATATGTGATAAAGTACACATATTTGTATTATTCCGCTAAAACCAGTAATATTGTGGTTCGGAAAAAAACGAATAATATGAACTTCAGAACGCAGGTCAAGCCTGAAAAAGTGGCGTTTACTTTCTCACATACAACTCCTGTTGTATTGATGGGATCTTGCTTCGCTGAAAATATAGGCGAACGGTTAGCCGACTTTTTCTTTCCGGTAGACAGTAATCCTTTCGGTACGCTTTACAATCCGGCTTCACTTGCAGAAGGGCTTCGGATGCTGATTGACGGCAGACAACTTTCAGCTTCGGATTTATTCTCTCACGAAGGTGTTTTCCATAGCTTTACCCATCACAGCCGCTTTTCAGCTGCTACGGAAGAGGTTTGTCTACGCAAGATAAACGAGCGTTTGCAATCCTCCTCCATCGCTTTACGGGAAGCTGAAAGATTGATTATAACTTTTGGAACAGCCTGGGTTTATAAGTTAAGAAGCAACGAGCGAGTGGTTGCCAATTGCCATAAACTACCAGACAGCATGTTTGAACGTGTTCGCCTGACTGTTGGTGAGATTGTAGCAGATTGGCGTAAGTTGCTCGAAACTCTTCAGCAGGAAAATCCACGTTTGAAGATACTCTTCACCATTAGCCCGGTAAGACATTGGAAAGACGGCGCTCATGGAAACCAATTGAGCAAATCCACGCTCTTACTTGCGGTTGATGAATTACGTAAGCAATACCCTGATCAGGCAGGATACTTTCCTGCTTATGAAATTATGATGGATGAGTTGCGTGATTATCGATTCTATGCTGACGATATGTTGCACCCTTCCTCCTTAGCGGTAGACTATATTTGGGAATCTTTTGCCACCTCTTATTTTACAACCGATAGCCGGATGCTGCTTAAAGAACTGGCGAGAATACGGAGCGCACTGAATCACAGACCCTTCAATCCGGAAAATGAACCTTATCGTGCCTTCCTGAAACAAACGATAGAAAAGGCGGAATGCTTAAATCAGAAAATCGGTGAAAATCGGCTTTCTCCGATTGT
>DAIPZX010000081.1:0-8466 GCA_036781995.1 Massilibacteroides sp.
AGAATCCATTTATAATTAATTTTCTTTTGATGTTTGCGGTTTTGGTTCTGGTCTTTTTGGGCACATTGAAATGGTTGGACAAATATACACGGCATAATATTGTTGTGACTGTGCCGGATGTGAAGGGACTGACAATGGAGGACGCGACATCTTTTTTTGATAATAATGGATTGCGCTATAATATAATAGACTCCGTCTTTTCTAAAGACGTAGCTCCCGGAACGATTGTGGAATTGAAACCAAATGCCGGAGCGAAAGTGAAAGAGGGGCGTATTGTCTTTATTACGCTTAACGCGTTGAGCGCGCAGATGGAGACTGTGCCGGATGTGGAAGACATGTCCTTTAGGCAGGCGTATGCTTTGTTGCGGGCGCGGGGCTTTGAGTCGGTCGAGATTGAATATGTGCCGGGAGACTTCAAAGATCTTGTGATTGCTGTTGAACTGCGCGGCCATGTGCTGGAAAGCGGCGAGAAAGTGCCGTTGACTTCTCCTTTGATACTGAAAGTGAGTAATGGGGAAGACGAAGTGCTGCCCGAAGATTCGTTGGGATTGGAAGAGCCTGTGCGTTCTTTAGATAGTGAGGACGAGAACTGGTTTTGATATGGCTGATTTCATCGATGATATAGACGGGTTGGAAGACGACTGCGCGATTGAATCCGACGTTGATTCGGAAAATGGCTTGTATGAACATTTTCGTTTTGTCGCGGACAAGGGGCAATCCCTGCTGCGGGTGGATAAGTTTTTGGTGGATCGCATGATGGGCGCTACCCGAAACCGGATTCAACTGGCTGCCGAAGCAGGGTGTATCCTGGTAAACGGAACTCCGGTGAAAAGCAATTACCGGGTGAAGCCTTCGGATGTAGTGTCGCTTGTGATGGCGCGCCCCCGCCGCGAACTTGAAATTATTCCCGAAGATATTCCCTTACAGATTGTGTATGAAGACGCGGAGCTGCTGGTGGTAAATAAACCCGCCGGTTTGGTGGTGCATCCCGGGCATGGGAATTATACAGGCACGTTGGTGAATGCTCTCGCCTGGTATCTGCGCGATGACCCGGCGTATGACCCGTCCGATCCTCGTCTCGGGTTGGTGCATCGCATCGACAAAGATACTTCGGGTTTGTTGGTCGTGGCGAAAAAGCCGGAAGCGAAAGCAGACCTGAGTCTGCAGTTTTTCCATAAAACGACTACTCGTACGTATCACGCTTTGGTGTGGGGCATTATTCGTGAAGACGAAGGGGTGATCGAAGGAAATATCGCCCGTAATCCGAGAGACAGAATGCAAATGATGGTTTTTCCGGAAGGAGATCAGGGCAAGCCTGCCGTTACGCGCTACCGGGTGCTGGAGCGTTTGGGCTATGTTACGCTGGTGGAATGCCGGCTGGAAACAGGGCGTACGCATCAAATACGCGTACATATGAAATACATCGGGCATACCTTGTTTAATGATGAGCGCTACGGCGGCAATGATATACTAAAGGGAACGACCTTTACCAAATACAAACAGTTTGTTCAGAATTGTTTCGCGCTGTGCCCCCGGCAGGCGTTGCATGCGAAGACCTTGGGCTTCAGGCATCCCGTCACAGGGGAGGAGCTGTCTTTTGATTCGGCTGTGCCCGAAGATATGGAAAGCTTGATTCAACGTTGGAGAACGTATGCAAATACTAAAGAATTATAAAATGAAGAAGAATGTTGCCATTATTGCAGGAGGAGACTCCTCCGAAATTGTTATTTCTTTGAAGAGCGCGGCAGGACTCTCAACGTTTATTGATAAGGAAAGATATAACGTATATGTGGCCATTCTGAAGAAAGGCGAATGGTTGGTAGAACTGCCCGGCGGAACAACGGCGGCGATTGATAAAAATGAGTTCAGTTTTCGGGAAGACGGTGTTGTTAAACGGTTTGATTTCGCCTATATCACAATTCACGGAACTCCTGGCGAGGATGGCCGTTTGCAAGGGTATTTTGATATGATCGGCATGCCTTATTCTTCCTGCAATGCGTTAGTGAGCGCGCTGACCTTTAATAAGTTTGTTTGCAATCATTATTTAAAGGGTTTTGGCGTCAGGGTGGCAGATGCTATCCGTTTGTTTGGTGGAGAGACAGCGGATACGGATGAGGTGGTGGCGCGTTTGGGATTGCCCCTTTTTGTGAAACCGAATGTGGGAGGAAGCAGTTTCGGAACCACCAAAGTGAAGACTGCCGCGGCAGTGCAGGGCGCGATAGCCCGTGCTTTTGCCGAAGGCGAAGAGGTGATGCTGGAACAATTTATTGCCGGCACGGAGGTGACGAGCGGTTGCTACAAAACAAAGGATAAAGCGGTATTGTTGCCTTTGACGGAGGTGGTGACCGAGAATGAGTTTTTTGATTTTGACGCGAAATATAACGGAGAGGTGGAAGAGATAACTCCCGCCCGGATTTCTGCCCGGATGACAACGAAAATACAGGATGAAACGTCAAGGATTTATGATTTGCTGGGCGCGTCCGGCTTGATACGGGTAGATTATATTATCCCTCCGGATGGCGAGCCGGTGATGCTGGAAGTGAACACAACGCCGGGCATGACGACCACCAGCTTTATCCCGCAACAGATCCGCGCGGCAGGTCTGGATATAAAAGCGGTGATGACGGAGATTATTGAAGACGCGTTGCTTAAACGAAAGTAAAAAAACAAATATATATGAATAAAAAATCGGTATCTTTTAATTTCGACGAGATTCGTCCGGTGAATAACGACGAAGTAAAAGGCGCGATAGAAGAGTTAATCACGAACGAAGACTTTCAACGGGCGTTTCGTTATTTGAAGCCTGATTTGGATTGGGAAGCCTTTTCGAAGGTGATGAGAGCGTGTAAAACGAAAGAAGAGTTTAAAGCCCTGCTCTCTTATGACGCCGTTTCGACTGTGGCACGGAAAACAACGTTTTCGTTGACTGTTTCCGGTAAAACCCGTCTTCCGGAGGATAATTCTCCCTGTACGTTTATTTCAAACCACCGGGACATTGTGCTCGACGCGGCTTTTCTGAACGTGATGCTTTATGACGTAGGCTACGGCATGACGCAGGTTGCCATTGGCGATAATCTGTTGATTCGCCCCTGGATCAAAACGCTGGTGCGCTTAAATAACAGCTTTATTGTGAAGCGCGGCGTTTCTGTCCGGCAAATATTAGACGTCAGCGCAACGCTGTCTGCCTATATCCATCATACGATTAAGGAAACAAAAGAATCCGTCTGGATCGCGCAGCGCGAAGGACGGGCAAAAGACTCAGACGATAAAACGCAGGGTAGCATCCTGAAAATGTTGAATATGGGTGGAAAAGCGGATATCCTGACCAACCTGATGTCGTTGAATATCGTTCCGGTGTCTATCTCGTATGAATACGACCCGTGCGATTTTCTGAAAGCGCAGGAATTTCAGCAGAAGCGTGATAACCCCGCTTTCGCCAAATCTCAACGCGATGACTTGTTGAGTATGGAAACCGGTATATTATATGATAAGGGACGCGTGCATTTCACGATGGGCAACCCGATAAACGGCAGACTGCGAAACCTCGACCCGGAGATGGAGAAAGGTGAACTCTATGCTGCAATCGCAACCATAATAGATCAGGAGATATACAGGCACTATCGTTTTTATCCGTGTAACTATGTGGCTTTTGACTTGTTGAATAAAACCCGTCGTTTCGAAATCAATTACAGTCCGAAAGACAAAGAGGAATTTGAAGCATACCTTCAAAAACAATTGGATAAAATCGTTATTCCAAACAAAGACGAACCCTATCTCCGGATGAAAATTCTGGAAATGTATTCCAATCCGCTGAAAAACCACTTAGAAACGGTGGATTGAATAGCTATAATATAATAATGTATCAAAAATACCCTCGTCATTGCGAGCGCAGCGAAGCAATCTAATTACGCGCCCTTCTGGATTGCTTCGTCACTTCGTTCCTCGCAATGACGATGTTAGTTTAAATGCGTTTGTTCGGTATGATAAGTTGAAAAAGAAGATTTGTCCTTAAAACCTTCGCTTTTGTACAAAAAACTCCTAAAAACAGATAATAAAGGGCGGATTAATAAGGAAAAAACTCATTAAAGGGTTGGTTATATAAAAGTAATCATTAATTTTGCTACGTGAAAAAACATTTGTTTTGATCGTTCCTTGTAGGGATAAACAGATTGCATATGTTATTTTTTCGCTGATTTTGAATAGTTTATATTTCTATTATTAATATTAATTTATCAATTATGAAGAAAAAGTTTTTTACTTTATTAGCTGCTGCAGCTTTCCTTTTCGGAACTGCTGTGCCTGCTTTTTCTGCTGTGCCCCATACCCCGTTCACTTCGGGATCGATGGTTGCTGGTGACGCTACAGGAATGGTAGTTGGTGCAAACACCGGTTTGTATCATATTACAAATGTAAATCCGGCTGGGGTTCCTCAAGGTGTTTTGTATGTAGACAATACCGGTAATACAGGTGCGGTTACGATTGAAAGTCCTCTTAGTTCTTCCAAAGCTTTGATGGAATCATTGTGGTGTGTAGAAATTTCTGTAGAGGCTCAAGGAAAGAACCCTTCTTTCAGCTTCCTGAACAAAGCCTATGGCGACAATCTTCGTGCTGAAACAACAGCTGTTCCCATTTTGTCATTGGATGGTCCTTTGGCAGACTGGAATTTTTCTGATGTTTACGGTGCTAACATAGCTTTAGAAACAGTTCAGCCTCTTTATTCTTACATCAACGGTAACGAGGCTATTGTGTTGGTTGAAGGTGCACTTCCTGGAGAAGTGGCTACTGCAATTGCTGACGTAACAGAGATTGAAACTGTTGCATCAGCTCTTGGTACTACTATTACGACAAATCTGCCCGGTGGTATTACTGGTACAGCTACTCTGCTTTATTTTACATTAAGCGAAGCTGCTCCTATTGTACTTAATGCAGCTCAATTCAATACAAAATTAGGTGTTGAACCAACTGCAACAGGTCAAAAATTAACTTTTGATCCGGACAGAAACGTAGGTTCTAACCCATTTACAGAAAATGTATTACATGCAACAGACGTTGCCGGTGGTACAGCAGGTACTGCTGATTGGTATTTGAATTTGCAAAATTCAGCGAACAAATATCTTCGCGTGGATACGGCTATTGTAAATGCTACAGGTAGTTATTTCTTGACATTCAAATTTACGGATGCTATTGAAGATAACAACCCTGTTACTCCTAATAATGTTAATTTGGAAAATCAATATCAGTTCCGTTTTGTGTATTTCCCATCTCATGATAGCTTGATTATCAATGTGAAGGATGCACTTCAGCCAAGCAAGACTTTGGAAAGCGGAATTCCTCCTGTAAATTATTTCCGGGAAATTGCTGCTTTGCCTCCTACTGCAGCTTATGGTCCTAACCATAACGAAGGTAACCTTGTCTCTTTTGACGATGTTTATAATGCAGCACACACAAATTTGTATGACTTTACTTATGTAATCCTTCAGGATTTGAACAATAATAAAGTGGTTACTGTTGGTGAACTTCCTTCACAAACTCGTATTTCTTTAGGTTTAGGTGATTGTAAGCCTGCTGTAAACAAAACTTCTTTGGAAGGTTTGTACACAATTAAGAACGCCGAAGGTAAATATCTGCAAGTTCCTATCTATACGGACTCAGTTACCAGATATCCTCAATGGGTAGAATTAGAAGATAATGTTGCTCCTTTCCAGATGCCTTCTTTCCAATGGGTAGTTCAGAAAATCAGATCAAACGATGCTGAAAATACTTCTCAGATTACAATTACTAACCGTGAATATCCTGTTTCAGTTGGTACTGTTCAATTGTGGAAGGATAGAGGTACTACCATTTTTGGTGCTGATGTTGCTGCTAACGCTGCAGGTTTCACTGAAGTTCCTAAAGCTCAGAGAGAAGATCCTTACTTAGGTTACAAATATGTGCCGGAAGATATCACGAAGTTAAGAACTTATACTTTCAACTATCTGCACGACTTTGACGACAGCAAATACCTGTCTGTTAAGAATGATCAAAGAGACTCTTTGTTACATGTAACCTCGGATGCTGACGCATTCCAGTTGGTTCCTTACCACCACAACAATGGTGTAACATGGAGTGTTGAGCCTGTAAGCTATGGTACACAACCTGCTACATGGAATACTACCAAATATGCCGCTCAATTGGTTAGAACTGCATACGTATTGAAAATTAAAGAAGGTAACAAACTTTACAATACCAACAAGATTGTTAAGCTTGATCGCGATGAAAATCGTTATGTTGTAACTACCGGTGATGCAAACAAAAACTATATCCATTTGGGTGATAGCGCTGTTTTCTATCTGAAAACAAACAACACAAAAGACGGTAAGAACTATTACGCGTTAGTTGATACAGCTTCTCTTACAAATTATACGCATATTCCTGGTATTCCTCCGATGATAACTACTAAAGCGGGTGTAGACGATAACAATGTTTTTGTAAAAGCTCAGAACCATTATGAAGTAAGAACTTCTGCATTCGCAGTAGAACCTAAAGACGATCCTTTGTACAGAAGATTCAACAGATTGGCTGATGGAGACTATGCCGGTAATGACTTCTATAACGAAGATGGTAAGAATGATATCGCTGATACTCCTGATACATTGAGATTCTTCCGTGTAAACAACGATAAAGAATTCTTGTATGAAGATGCAAACAGCGTATATTCTAAAGGTAAAGGTATTAACTTCTTAGGTTACAAACATGCTGCTGACTTCGGTATCGAAGGCGCTGCTTTGGAAGAACGTACTGCATTCTTTGTAGATACCGCATTCGTAAACAGACCTGCAATTCAGAATTCAGATATCGATACTCCTAAACCTCAATATTTATTAGGTGTTGGCGTGAAGAAAGTTGAAAGTGAAACTATTCCTGGTGGAGATTGTGAACCAGATGTAACTACTCCGTTCTACGTAAGAGGCCGCTACTTGATCAATGCAACTGACTCTGTTTACGGAGTAGGTGCTAACTGGGCAAGCAACGCTGTTGTTAACCCGGCAACCGGTGCTATCCACACTACTGTAGCAAACGATAAATACATCTGGGATACAAGATGGGAACGTCTTGCTTTCGTTGATGCAATCCACTTGTATGATACACTTTATGTATTGAACGGCGCTTCTTATGAAGATCCTGTTGATTTCAATAAATTGAGAGTTGACGCAAGAGTTCGCGCAATCCGTTTGGATAACAACTTCCACAAAGATGTTGTGTTCTCATTCCGTTTGATCGACAGCGAACAAGATGTAGATTACGAAGATCAGGTTCAGAACTTCTTGATCGAATCTGAAACAACTCACCGTGACATCGCATTAGGCGAAATGATCGCTCCTATGACTGGTGGTTGGGTTAAACTACAGAATGGTGTTCCTGTAATCAGCCGTGGTTTCTACGAACAAGCTATTACAGATGCTGAAAAATTCAATGTTGTTAAAACTGACGCTGATCCGGTTGCTAACGAAGACGTTAACGCTGAAGCTGCTGTTAAGGTTATCGCCGGAAACGGTACTGTAACTATTTACAACGCTGCAGGCAAAACTGTTGCAATCAGCAATGTATTAGGCCAGACAGTTGCTAACGCTGTTGTTACTTCTGATATCGCTACTATCGCTGCTCCTAAGGGTATCGTAGTGGTTGCTATCCAGGGTGAAGACGCTGTTAAAGCAATCGTAAAATAATAAACAACGTTTATATTCTATATGCAAAGGCTCTCCCCTTTCGGGGAGGGCCTTTGTTCTTTGTTGCCCATTCGATACTATTTTAGCTACTATTACCCTGTATCCCGACACGTACTACAACCGAATGGATACGTTTTTTTTATGAATGGGTTGGATAAAAAAATGAAACCATATCATTTTTCACAGTTAAAATTAGGGGGAACAACACATTCTTTCTATATTTGTGCAATGTTTGTTCGGTAGTTTTGTTCTTTCAGATTGTTTTTAATTGACTATTTGTTAGTGCTACTTGGCAATCATTAATTTGATAAGACAGAGTTTATAATCAAATAATTCTAAATTATCATCAGTGTTTTCTTTTTAAGCGACACTAAGAGTAGCCTGTGAAGGAGAAAGATGGTATATTAATATTAAGTGTTAAAATAAAGTTCTAACTGTCGGTAATCTGCGAAGAAGGATGACAGAAAAAAAGTAGAGGCTGCTTCTAACGAGGTAGTCTCTATGCTTTTTTTAATGCGTTATCAAACCACCTCGTCATTGCGAACGCAGTGAAGCAATCCGGTCTACGCACCGCTTCTCGCAAAGGATGACGATGCTATTCAGAATAAAACTTTGGCTGAATAGTTTCCATCGCCGCCTTTTTTCATGTTTTTTGTTTATCTTTGCCCCGAAAGTTTTGGTGTAATGATTTCAGTTTCCTGAAATCTTAGTAAAAGGGAATCCGGTGTGAGTCCGGAGCTGTGCCCGTAGCTGTAAGTTC
>DAIPZX010000082.1:0-8411 GCA_036781995.1 Massilibacteroides sp.
AGCATTGTTAATTATGTTGGGCAAAGCATTTATTTTCTTTTCGTTCTTTTTCTTTTTTGTTTTTTCTGTATTAGCTCAAAGGCAAACTGTCGTTATTGAAGGGGTAATTCTTGAGCAATCAACGAAAACTCCTTTGCCGGGAGCAACTTTATTTATCGAAGAAACGCATAAAGGGTATATTTCGGATGAATCCGGACGGTTTAAGTTTTCGATAGAGAAAGGGGATTATACGTTAATAACGTCTTTCGTGGGCTACCAATCAAACAGAACGAAATTGTCGGCAGCGGGCAATCAGATGTTGGAAATTACCTTGTCAGACAATACAGCCTTGGGAGAAGTAGTAGTGACCGCCCGGGCTAAAGATGCTAATATCACCAACCTGAGTATGGGAGTAGAGCGGCTTTCCATGGGTGAAATCAAGAAAATGCCGGCATTAATGGGCGAGGTTGATGTGATCAAAGCCGTTCAATTACTACCCGGAGTGCAGTCTACATCGGAAGGTAGCTCAGGTTTTAGTGTAAGAGGGGGCTCTCCTGATCAAAATTTGATTTTACTTGATAATACAACTATCTATAACGCTTCTCACCTGATGGGTTTCTTCTCTGTCTTTAATAATGATGTAGTGAGCGACCTGGAACTTTACAAAGGAGATATCCCGGTGAAGCATGGCGGTCGCTTGTCTTCTTTATTGGATATTAAGACGATAGACAATATGCCTGATAAATTGACCGGAACGGGTGGTATAGGGTTAATCCTTAGTCGTTTGGTGTTGCAAGGGAAAGCCGGAGATAAAACTTCCTGGGTGATCGGCGGCAGACGGAGCTACGCGGATTTATTCCTTAAGTTATCAAACGACGAGGATATGAAAGACCTGACGCTTTACTTTTACGACTTGAATGCAAAATTGACTCACCGTCTTTCAGACAGAGATAATATTTCGCTCAATATGTATTATGGTCAGGATAATTTTGGAACTAAATCCTATGGCTTCAAGTATGGCAATATGGCAAGTTCTTTGAGTTGGGGGCATAGCTACAACGAAAGACTATATTCCCGTATAGGATTGAACATCAGTAATTATGATTATAAAATAAATTCGGACATTGATGGTGCTAAAATGACTTGGAAGTCAAAAATAAATGATGTCATGCTGCGTGCAGACTTCACCTACAATGATGATGAATGGCTGAATCTTAGTTTTGGCGGTACTTCTACCCGCCATAGTTTCACGCCGGGAACAGTGAAAACAGAAGACTATGGAGAATTCAAGGTGGATAATAGTTATGCGTTTGAAAGCGGTTTGTATCTCTCCAACGAGCAGTCTCTCACAGATAAGTTTTCTGTAAAATATGGTCTTAGATGGTCGGTGTTTCACAATAACACCACGTATCATACGCTTGAGCCACGCGTCGGAGCAGTTTATCAATTGACAGATCATTCGTCTGTAAAGACTAATTATGCACATAATACCCAGTATATTCAGTTGGCGAACAGTTCCTCGTCGGGTTCACCGCTTGATGTCTGGTTTTTGTCCGGTCCGGATATTAAGCCGCAAAAGGTAGATCTGTTTTCCGCAGGCTATTTTCATAATCTGGATAATGATACCTACGAAACCTCGGTTGAGGTTTATTACAAGTCACAGAGTAATGTGATAGACTTTGCCGATCATGCCGATCTTATTCTCAACAAACATCTGGAAGCCGAGGTCAGAACCGGAAAAGGAAAAGCGTATGGAACTGAGTTTATGGTACGCAAAAACAAGGGTAGGGTAAATGGTTTTATTAACTATACGCTTTCGAGGGCAGAACGCACTATCCCGGAGATTAATGAAGGAAAGACTTACCTTTCTCCTTATGATAAAACGAATAGTGTAAATTTAGTTTTGAATTATGAATTATCAAGGAAAGTAACGTTATCCGGCGTGTGGGTTTATGCGACAGGCACGCCGGCTACTTATCCTTCCGGCCGTTTTGGAATTGATGGTGAATACTTTCCTATTTATTCAGGCAGGAATGAGTATCGCAGACCGGATTATCATCGTTTGGATCTGTCGTGCACTTATATTCCCAATCCTGATTCGAAAAAGAAATGGAAAAGCGAGTGGAGTTTCTCCATATACAATGCCTACGGACGTAAAAACCCGTACATGATCACATTTGATCAGGAAGCGGATACCGGAATTCCATATGCTGAAAGTGTTTATCTCTTTAATCTGGTTCCTTCTATTACCTATAATTTCAAATTCTAAATGATATGAAAAAAACATATAATGCATTATTTGCCTTGCTGATTTTATTAATGACAAGTTGTACGGAACGGATTGACCTTGACTTGGATAGCACGAATCCGGTTATGGTGATTTATGGAACGGTGACAGATACATTGGCTTATCAAAGTGTGGCGATAAGTAGCTCGGTTCCTTACTTTGACCAACAACACAATCCGATGGTGTCTGGTGCACGTGTGACGATTACGACTTCAGACAATGAAATTTGGACACTGTTGGAAAGTGATTCTCAGAAAGGAACTTATCAAACTGAAACATTAAAGGCGGGAAAACCCGGTGAAACCTATTCTTTGAAAGTGGAGTATGACTTTGATCAGGACGGTGAGGTTGATTTTTACGAAGCTTCCAGCACGATGCTACCCCCTATGCTTTTAGACTCTGTCAGGATTGGTACGATGAGAGAGATGGGATCAAATATATTTACGGTCAACTTGTCTGCGCAAGAACCGGTGGGTGAAGATTTCTATTTCAGCAAATATTATGTAAACGACACCTTGGCAACAAAACTCAGTGATTATGGTCTGACGAATGATAAACTGATTGAAGGACAATATCTGGATGGCTTCTTAGTTTACTTTTTTGCTGATATGGCAGAAATCGACGATTATTCGGATGACGATGCGAGACATATGATGTTTCTAAGCTCCGGAGATGAAGTAATCGTTGAATACAACCGCGTAGAGAAAGGCTACTATAACTTTATAGAGCAAGCGCAACATGTTAAAAACGGAGAAAACCCCATGTTCGGTGGTCCGCCGTCCAACATTCAGGGCAATATCAGCAACGGAGCCGTTGGATATTTTGCAGCGTACAGCCCGGCAAGACTGAAGGCTGTTGCTCCGTAAATAACAGTTTTTTTATATCTTTTTATTCTGCCACTTTGCTTTTTTCAGATAGATCGTACTCAAAATAAGTAGTCCGGTATAGTAAACGAATTCCGTAGTAAAACAGATTTCGACAGGCATGCGCTTATGGATGGCTATGAAGTAAAGGTAAACAACATAGAACGACAGTGTTGTAAGTTCCAATATTAACGCCGAACGCGTGTTGCCTGTTCCTGATACCCCACTAAAAGTAATGCTGCCTACAGAGCAAACCAGCATAGCCGCCGAGATAACAAATAAGGACGGAACTGAGGCATCGATCAAAGCCGGGTCATTGGTGTAAATAGAAACCAACGCTCTTGGAATCAAACATACAATAACCGAAAGACACGCCATAAAGACAAACGATAGCTTCGCGATCTTTTTAATGGTCGGGAGGACTTTCTCTGTATATCCGGCGCCAATTGTATTGCTGACGAAAGTATTGGTGGTGGTCGAAAAGGAGTTGATCGGAATGAATAATACCATATAAATACTGCGCACGATATTGGCGACTGCCAGCTCGCGCTGTCCGAGACGTTCTACGGCAATGAAAAACATAAACCAGGTGCTCATGGATACGAAGTATTGGATCATCGTGAAAATGGAAATACTCAATATTTTCTTGAGTAAACCCCAGTCAAAGGCGCGTAGTTTGTTCAAGCCGTATTTTTCTAAGTTTACCTTTTTGTAGGTGTAAATAACGAAAAACAGAATGGATATAATCTCTGCCGCGACAGAGCCGATAGCAGCTCCTTTAATGCCCATTTCGGGAAATCCCCATTTGCCGAAAATAAGCACATAGTCCAGGATAACATTCGTGACAGCCATCAATATCGCGTTTGTTGTGAGTATCTTGGTGCGGGTAATCCCAACAAATAAAGCCCGGAACATTACGTTCATGAAGGAAAAAAAGAAACCGAACACGCGTATATCAAGAAAGTCTATCGTCTTGTCTAATAATATGTCTGATGAAATCATGAGGCGCATCAGATCTTCCGTAAATAAACGGGAGAACCCGAATAGCACCCCCGCAAGTATAAACAGAAAGAAAACACCCTGAATCATGACCGGTCCGATTTGCGCGTATTTCTGCTCTCCATTACGGCGTCCGATAAGTATCTGGGAACCTGTGCTGAATCCGAATGCAATAGTAAAGGCGCAGATATAGAAAAGCCCTCCCATAGCGGAAGCGCCTAATTCGACTTCTCCTACGTGCCCCAAAAATGCGGTATTGGTTACGTTTATGATATTCTGGGCGAGTAAGCTTAGAAAAATAGGATAACTAACAGATCCTATTTGCTTGTAAGTGTACATAAAATAACATTTTAGTGCGGCAAAGTTAGTGATTTATAACGATACGAAAAAAGGGATGCACTTAGTATTTGTGTATCCCCTTTCCCTAAGAAGCCGTTTCTGACTTTTTATAATACAATCGGCCTATACTTAGGCACTAATGTCTTCATTACAATCCATCCGATAAGATAAGCTACGGCACAGACACAGAATATAATAAAGTAACCGGCTGGCTTACCCTGGAATCCAAGAAATGTCATTTGCACTTCATCGGCATATACAAATAGGTTACCGGCGCTTTTTTGCATCAGCATCGAACCCAGACCACCTGCCATACCACCGATACCGGTAATAGACGCGATCGCGGCCTTCGGGAACATATCGCCTACTGTCGAGAAGATATTGGCAGACCAGGCCTGGTGTGCCGAACAACCTATCGCGATCAGGATTACCGGAATCCAGGCAGCGTGTTTGCCCCAATCGGCAAAATAGATACCTAAAGGTTGGGCGAATAATACAACGAGTGGGAAGAACGCAAAAATTAGCATCGCTTTCATACGCGCGGCGTAAGGGTCGCTTCCGCTCCGGCTGATGAATATGGTAGGCAGTTTGCCGCCATAAATAGACAGAACGGTAACGATCGCGTAAAGAGTAAAGATTAACGCCATACCTAAACCTTCGGATGTCTTGATTTCAAATTGGGTGTTCAGGTAGGATGGTATCCAGAATAGGAAGAACCACCAGACGCCGTCCGTCATGAATTTACCAAAAGCAAAAGCCCAGGTTTGTTTGTATGAGAAACATTGCCAGAAAGGCATTTTCTTCTCTTCCGGTTCTTCTTTGGTCGCTTTCGCAAACTCTTCATCCTTATCTTGTTCGATGTATTCTATTTCGGCCGCGTTTACATGCTTGCTCTTTCTTGGCGAGTCGTACATAAATACCCAGAAGCCCATCCAGATAAAACCAAGCGCGCCAATAATGATAAATGCCATTTCCCAACCCCAGTATTTAGCTAATATAGGTATTGTTAACGGGGCGGCAAGCGCACCGATTGAAGCTCCCGAATTAAAGATAGATGTAGCAAACGCCCTGTCTTTCTTAGGGAAATATTCGGCGGTAACCTTAATGGCAGCCGGAAAATTGCCCGCTTCTCCCAATGCAAGAACACAACGCGCGGCAATAAAGCAGTACATACTAACGGTCGAGATGACTACAGCTACCTCTCCTGTGGCCTTAGCCAGTTCGGCGGCGTTGCCTAAGCCTACCCAGGCTTCGGTCACTACACCGCAAAGCGCGTGCATGCAGGCGCCCACCGACCATACGCCGATAGCCCAGAGGAAACCTTTTTTACTTCCCATCCAGTCGATAAACCGACCGGCAAATAACATACAGATGGCATATACGATCGAAAAAACAGAGGTGATATTTCCGTAGTGAATTTCATTCCAATGGAACTCCGGTTTGATAAATTCATCCCATGTGAGCGATAACACCTGCCTATCTAAATAATTAATTGTGGTTGCAAAAAAGAGCATAGAACAAATTACCCACCTGTAATTTGTCATTGTTTTTGTAGTTTTGTTCATGTTTTTCAAGTTATTATTGTTTTTTATTCATTCTTTGTTTGAGAGAAAACTTCGTATTTATATCAACGTTTGGGCAAATGTAGAAAAATTTGATGTCAAAACGAAAGTATTCTACTTTATAATGTACCTTTTTACTTTATTTGCAACCATTCGGTGTAGTACGTTTGCTTTGTAGAATGGATACCTTTATTTAGACCGATTCAAGTATTCTTTGATTATGGGGATATCCTGATGTATGGCTTGCGGGAGGAAGAAGCGGAGGTCTTTGTTGGCTGATATGCCTTCACGTATGAATGTAGAGGATATCTCTATTACAGGGGCATTCACTTTGCGGGCTAATGGGTAGGAAGGAGGGAGAACTATCGGGAAGTTTAGGCGAGGATAGATCAAGACCGGATAAGTGCTCAGAAGTTTCTCCGAATCTTTCCATCTGTCTATAATAGTCCAATTGTCGGCTCCGATAATCAGGTGGAATTGATTTTCGGGATACTGCTCTGTCAACGCCGCCAGCGTGTTGATTGTGTATGACGGACGGGGGAGAGAAAACTCAATGGTGCAGATTTTAAATTTTTCATACGAGCTGATTGCCTTCTCTACCAAATACAGCCGGAAGCGGTCGTCAAACAGGTCGTCTTTATGCTTTAGCGGACTTTGCGGGGTGACTAAAAACCAGACTTCATCCAGCCCTCCAAACTCGCAGAGCCAGTTGGCAAGCGCCAGATGTCCTATATGCACAGGATTGAACGAACCGGAGAAGATGCCTGTTTTAATCATATTTCAAGAAATGCTTTGATTGCTTCCAATGCTTCAGCTTGTGCTTTGGCGAGTATATCGTTTACAATTACCACATCGAACCGGGGAGCAAAGGACAGTTCATATTCTGCTTTTCTGACACGGTCTTCTATCATTTCCGGCGTATCCGTTCTCCGGCTAACCAGACGTTCACGCAGCGTTTCTATGTTGGGTGGTTGTATAAATACCGACAGGGCGCGATCTCCGTAATATTTCTTGATATTACATCCGCCTACAACGTCTACATCAAACACCACATTATTCCCGGCAGACAGGATGCGTTCTACTTCACTTTTCAATGTGCCGTAAAACTTATCGGTATATACTTCTTCATACTCCAGAAAATCTCCGCTCTTGATGCGGGTGCGAAATTCATCGGGGGTGAGGAAATAATATTCCACACCGTCTTGTTCTTCACCTCTCGGCAAACGGCTGGTTGCCGAGATAGAAAAGTGCAGGTTCAGATGTTGTTTCAGCAAAAAATTGATAATCGTAGATTTTCCTGAGCCCGAAGGAGCTGAAAATATAATGAGCTTTCCTGTCATCGTTTTTTTATAATACGTTTAACACCTGTTCTTTGATTTGTTCGAGTTCGTCTTTCATGCGGACAACAACCTTCTGCATTTCGGCGTGGTTGCTTTTTGAACCTAAGGTATTAATCTCACGTCCCATTTCCTGCGCGATAAAACCTAATTTCTTTCCTGCGCTGCCATCTTCCTTCATTGTGCTGATGAAGTATTTCAGGTGATTGTCTAATCTGTTTTTCTCTTCATTGATGTCTAATTTCTCAATGTAATAGATCATTTCCTGTTCGAACCGGTTTTTGTCAAAATCCATACCGGCTATTTTTTCAAGATTATCCTGAATGCGAGTCTTTACTCTTTCTATGCGCTCACCTTCGTATTGTTCTATTTCGGTAAGCAAAGTTGTTATATTGCTGATCTTTTCTTCAAATAATTTACCCAGCATATTTCCTTCCTGAACACGGAATTCCACTAATTGACTGATAGCATTTTTTATTGCCTTTTCAACGATATCCCATTCCGTTTCATCGGCTTCGGGCGCTTCCGTGCGTATTACGTCCGGCAGACGGAGTAATACCTTGAACCAATCCGAAGGTAGTTCCAGATTTAGCTTTTCGGAAATATCCTTGATCTGTGTATGATAGTTTTCGATAGCCGCGCTGTTGATTTGTGTAGGCGTATCACGACCGATGTATTCGACAAAAATATTGAATTCGATTTTTCCTCTTTCCAGATTTTGCAGCAACAGGTTGCGTATTTCCATTTCTTTCTCCCTGTAAACAGACGGGATACGTGTTGATAAATCTAATTGTTTGCTGTTGAGCGCTTTTATTTCGACTGTTACTTTCTTAGACGGTAGTTCGGCTGTAACTTTTCCGAAACCGGTCATTGATTTTATCATGTTCTAAACTTTTTTGCAAAGTTACTTTTTTATGTTGAAACAACATCGGATTTCTTCCCAAAACAAGCCTTTTGAAGGTCTTTGAAAATCAATACGTATAAGAAGCGAAAAAATCATAGATATGATTTTGAAAAAACATAACTATGATTTTCTAAATTCATA
>DAIPZX010000083.1:0-8402 GCA_036781995.1 Massilibacteroides sp.
ATTGAGTATATAACTGATTAAAGGCTAAAATATGTTCTATCTGTAAAGACATTGTTGAGCTGTTTATCTAAACAAATGTAGTATAAACAATCAAGATAATCAAAAAAAACAGGAATACGATTAACCCATATTCCTGTTTTTTGATTATCTGTTATCTTATTGGATTCCTTTTTCGCGGAGGCGTTTCTGCCAGTTCCAGGCGGTGACTAAGGTGTCTTCAACGGTTTCTTTGGCAGTCCATCCCAACACTTTATTGGCATGTTCCGGATTTGCCCAAACTTTTTCGATGTCTCCTTCGCGACGTCCAACGATCTTATGGGGAACTTTTACGCCTGTGCTTTTTTCAAAAGCGTTGATCAGTTCCAATACGCTTACGCCACGACCTGTGCCGAGATTAAAAATCTCTAACTTTTCGTCTGATTTGTTGCTTAACATTCTGTTCATAGCGATTACATGCGCCTTGGCAAGGTCAACTACATTGATGTAATCCCGTATGCAAGAGCCATCTGCCGTATCGTAGTCATCTCCGAATACGCTTAACTCTTTGCGTATTCCCATTGCTGTTTGTGTGAGGTAAGGGATCAGATTCTGTGGAACACCGTTGGGTAGTTCGCCGATTTCAGCACTGGGATGTGCACCTATCGGATTGAAGTAACGCAGGATAATACTCTTGAAAGGCACGCCGGCATAGATGGTGTCGCGGATAATTTCCTCGTTAATCTGCTTCGTGTTTCCGTAAGGAGATAAAGCCGGTTTAACCGGAGCATCCTCTGTTACCGGAAGAATATCCGGCTGCCCGTATACGGTGCAAGATGAGGAGAACACAATACCTTCAATACCTGCTTCGGGCATCAGTTCAAGCAGATTGAGTAAGGTCACAATGTTGTTTCTGTAATAGGGCAGAGGCTTTTGTACGGATTCTCCTACAGCCTTGCTCGCCGCGAAGTGGATAATTCCTTTAATGCCGGGATGGTCCTTGAGAAGTTGGCTTAAGCCTGCCTTGTCATTACAATCCAGTTCTTTAAAGAAAGGACGGATGCCGGAAATTTTCTCTATCCCGTCCAAAACTTCTATGTTAGAGTTGGATAGGTTGTCAATAATCACAACGTCATAACCTGCAGCCTGTAATTCTACTACAGTGTGCGAACCGATGTATCCGGTTCCGCCTGTAACTAAGATTTTCTGCTTCATCTTGATTTAGTTTTATCGTTTAGTATTATACAATACCAGAGAATCCCATAAATGCCATGGCCAATAATCCGGCGGTGATAAGAGCAATAGGCGTACCTTTCATACCATCGGGAATACGAGTCATAGCGATTTGTTCCCTGATACCTGCAAAGATAACCAAAGCAAGCGCAAAACCAATCGCTGTAGAAGCAGCAAATACAATGGATTGTAATAAATTAAACTCTTTTTGGATAACAAGGATAGCTACCCCGAGGATACAACAGTTGGTTGAGATCAGCGGAAGAAATACACCCAACGCCTGGTGTAGGGCAGGGGAAACCTTTTTTAGAATAATTTCGACCAACTGAACCAATGCTGCGATCACTAAGATGTAACTCACCGTTTGCATAAAGCCCAATCCTAATGGGTCGAGCAGGAATTTTTGCATCAGGAAGGTAAATATGGTAGACACCGTCAGTACGAAAACTACAGCAAGCCCCATACCTATTGCTGTATCCATCTTCTTGGAAACGCCGAGGAATGGACAGATTCCAAGGAACTGCGCCAAAACAACGTTGTTTACAAATACAGCTGCGATAAACATTAATATATATTCCATAATTTTCGTCTTTTAAGCTTTACGTAGTCTGTTTACAATTGCAATCATATATCCCAGCGCGATAAAAGCGCCTGGAGCGAGAACGAATATCAGTGCACCAAAGTCTTCATAGTAAAGCGAAATATTGAATATTTTTCCCGTTCCAAAAAGCTCACGTACGATGCCCAATGAGGTAAGTGCCAGGGTAAAACCAAGTCCGGTTCCTAAGCCATCTAATATAGAGGGGAAGAGCTTGTTTTTAGCCGCGAATGATTCTGCGCGTGCCATCACAATGCAGTTTACTGCAATCAAAGGAATAAACAAACCAAGACTTGCATACAATCCCGGCAAGAAAGCGTGCATAATTAATTGCACAACAGTAGCCAGAGATGCGATAATCACGATCAGGGCGGGAATTCTCGCCTGGTCGGGGATAAAGTCCTTTACTAATGAAATCACGGCGTTGGAGCAAACCAGTACAAATGCAGTAGCCAGTCCCATGCCTAATCCGTTTTCTGCGGAAGATGTCGTTCCAAGTGTAGGACACATCCCTAAAAGCATCACGAAGATTGGATTTTCCTTGATGATGCCGTTCATGAAAATCTGTAGTTTATTCATAGGTTTCTCCTTTCTCTGTTTCAGACGCATTTGTTGTTACGCCTATTCCTCTGTAGGCATTGTATGCGCGGTTGATAGCTTCAAGAAATGCACGACTGGTAATGGTTGATGCGGTTATTGCGTCAACGTCTCCTCCGTCTTTGGTTACATTCAGATTTCCGTTGACCAATGAACGTCCGATAATGTTCTGCTTGTTTTTATCTGTGCGGAACCATTCCTGCATCTTAGATCCTAACCCCGGAGTTTCGTTGTGTTGCAATACGGAATAATTCAGGATCTTCCCTTCCGAGTCAAAACCTACGATAATACGGATAAGACCACTGAATCCGTTTTTTGAACTGCTTTCAACGGCAGCTCCTATGTTTTGTCCGTTTTTTAGTGCCGGGTAGATTAATAAATCATAGCCGTCTTCCGTTTGAATTTTGAAAGATTCGGCAATAGGGTCATTATCAAACTCAGGAGTAACCTCTTTTACCGCTTCTTTCAAGGCTAATGCTTCCGATTCGGCGATAGGACCGGAGGTAAACATATAGGTTGCCGCCAACATGCCGCTTGTAATCACACAAATCAGCGTCAGCGATAAAATCATATTGAGTAGTGTTGATTCTAATTTCTTTCCCATCTTACTTTCCTCCGAAATGTTTAGGTTTGAAATACATGTTGATTAGAGGAGTCAACGCATTCATGATAAGAATGGCAAATGACATGCCTTCCGGATAGGAACCAAACATACGGATGAGGGAGGTCAACAATCCGATACCGACTCCGAATACCAGCATTCCGCTTTTACTCATCGGAGAGGTAACATAATCAGTTGCCATAAAGATGGCTCCGAGTAGCAAACCGCCGGAAAGAATATGAACTAAAGGGCTGATATATTCAACCGGATTGATCCAATGCATAATTCCTGTAAACATAAAAGTCGTTACAATAATGGCAACCGGAATATGCCAGGTAATGATCTTGCGCACAAGCAGGAATGCAAACCCGAGAAGCAAAGCTATTGCACTAACTTCACCCAGGCTTCCTCCCATATTACCCAATAGCATATCTGTGTAGCTGGGTAATTGAGTTGTTTCTTCTTTTAGTAAAGTTAGGATAGTAGCTCCGGTTTGCCCATCGGTATACGTCATTGGTATGGTTCCGGGTACCGGCCAGGTAGTCATTTGTGCCGGAAAGGAAATCAAGAGGAATACACGTCCGACTAAAGCCGGATTAAAAATGTTGTTTCCTAATCCGCCAAAAGGCATCTTACCGATTCCTATTGCTGCTAAGGCGCCAATCAGTATAATCCATACAGGAAGATTGGACGGAAGGTTAAATGCCAGCAAAAGTCCGGTGAGGATAGCTGAGCCATCGGAAATAGTCTGCGGCTTTTTGAATAAAAATTTCTGAATAAGGAACTCGAACAAAACGCAGCCCAATACCGAAACAAGTGTTACGATCAGCGCTCCCAGTCCGAAATAATACAGTGAAACTAATAATGCCGGCAAAAGGGCTATCAGTACACCATACATGTTTTTACTGACACTATCGCCGCTATGAATATGTGGCGACGGAGATATGATTAATTTATTTTCCATAACAAATCCTTAATTACGCCTTTCTGGCACGAATGATACCCATTACTTTTCCTTTTCCCAAACGAATGTGATCCAGCAACGGACGATTGGATGGGCACGTGTAGCTGCATGAACCGCACTCTATGCAATCCACAATGTAATTGGCTTCTGCCATATCCCAATTCTTAAATTCCGTAGCGTTCATCAATAAGGTGGGGTTTAATCCCATCGGACATACATTCACACATTTAGCGCAACGGATACAGTTCTGCACGGGTTTGCGTACGGATTCTTCTTTTGTCAGAATAAGGACACCTGAGCTTCCTTTGGTTACAGGTATATCCGGACTGATTAAAGCTTTACCCATCATCGGGCCTCCGCCAATCACTTTTCCTGTGTTTTCGGGTATTCCGCCGGCTTCTTCAATTAAAGCATGAATAGGGGTGCCTATGCGGGTCAGGAAGTTGGATGGATTAGCCAGGTTTTTTCCGGTCACAGTAACCACACGTTCAAACAGGGGCTTATTTTTCTGTACCGCTTCGTATACGGCAAAAGCCGTACCTACATTTTGAACCACTGCACCGGCAGAAATAGGCAGAGCGCCGCTTTTTACTTGTTTGCGGATAACGGCATCGATCAATTGTTTTTCTCCTCCTTGGGGATATTGTACCTTTAACGGCATAATCTCGATTCCCGGATAAGCAGAAGCCAGACTTTTCAGATGCTTGATCGCATCCGGTTTGTTGTTTTCAATACCGATAACGGCTTTCTTGACATCAATGGCTTTCATCAGCAGTGTAACACCTACTAATATCTCGTCTCCTTTTTCCATCATAAGGATATGGTCAGACGTAAGGTAGGGTTCGCACTCTACGGCATTGATGATTAATATTTCCGCCTTATTTCCCGGTGGGGGAGTTAGTTTTATTTGTGTAGGGAAGGTTGCTCCACCAAGTCCAACCACCCCTGCGGCAGCTATCTTGTCAACAATCTCTTTGGCGGAAAATTTGCACTCTTTGATCAGTTTGTCGCTTTTGTCAATGCTGTCTTCCCAGTCATCTCCTTCTACATCAATAAATATAGCAGCGCGTTTATAACCGCTGGCGTCAATTGCTGTGTCGATTTTGTTTATTTTACCGGAAACAGAAGAATGTATATTGGCTGATACAAAGCCTCCGGGTTTGGCGATCAGGGTACCTGCTTTCACGATATCTCCCTTTTTGACAATTGCCTGTGCCGGTGCTCCGATATGTTGGCCCAAAGGTATGATTACCTGTTGGGGCACAGCAAGTCGACTGATTTTTTTTCCGGCAGACAATTTGTTCTCGGGTGGATGAATACCTCCGATTCTAAATGTCCTGAGCATATTATTAGATTTTAATTTTGTGTTGTTATTTTAGTTTTGTTGTGCGCCTGCTGTAGTCATTACTGCAGGTCTTTCCGTTTGTGGCTTTGTTTTAACGGCAGGCTCTGTTTCTTTCTCCTTTCGGGGAGGGAAGTTCAGTTCGTGAATTGCCATTGTGGGGCACACAACAACGCATTTGCGGCATAACCGACATTTTACCGGATCGATATAAGCCAGATTATTTTCTATTGTAATAGCATCGAATGCGCATTCTTTCTCACATTTACTACAACCGATACATGCATTTGTACAAGCCTTGCGAGCTACGCCGCCTTTATCCTGATTCACGCAACTTACAAATATCCGGCGTGACTTCGGGCCTCTTTTTCTAAGTTCGATTATATTCTTCGGGCAGGCTTTTACACAAGCACCACATGATGTACATTTATCTTCGATTACTTCCGGCAGTTTCGTTACCGGGTTGATGTGTATAGCGTCAAAATCACAGGATACCTCACAATCTCCCATACCCAAACAGCCAAAAGAACATCCCGTTTCTCCTCCGTAAAGAGCGGAAGCGATAGCGCAATTGGTTGCTCCGTCATACAGATTTACCTGAGGGCGGGCGTCACAGGTTCCATTACAACGGACAACGGCAACTGTCGGATCAGCCTTGGAGGTTTCTTTTCCTAAAATTGAAGATACTTTATTCATTACCGCGACTCCACCTACGGGGCAATTCAGGCTGTCTAAGCTTTCTGCATTTACGCAGGCAGCAGCAAACCCGGCACATCCGGGAAATCCGCATCCTCCGCAATTAGCTGCCGGGAGGGCTTCCTGAACTTCAGCAATACGAGGGTCTTCATAAACCTCAAATTTTTTAGATGTAGCGTAAAGAAGAGCAGCACCGGCCGCACCAATTCCTCCTAACGAAATAATGGCGATTAAAATCATAATACGATCAATTTAGTTTTTTCATGGCAAAGACAAATTTCTTTTTTAATCTGTCTCTAAAAAAGTATAAAACACTATAATAAACGGGTAAAACAGCAAGTCCTGCCAAAGCACTGGCGGTTTCACTCCGGTTCATTTCCAAACAAAAAATAAGGACGATAAATAGTAGAAGCAAAGGGAGCACGAATGCATACAAAACAGCTAAATATCCTAATGAACTTTGTCCTTGTAGCTCTACTTCTTCGTTTACATAGAAAGCGTCATAACGACCTTCAATCTCGATAATCCGGTCTTTACTTTCCGAGGCATTACACATAGATTTGGCGTGGCATCCGGCACAAGCGGATTGCTGTATAATCTTTACATAAACCTTATCGGGATCTATGCGTTCAATTATTCCTGTGTGATGTATCGTATTATCCATATTTGTAAACTCCACATTGCAAAAACATGGCAAAAGTAAGTAATATTTGGGATAATAAGAGAGATTAACAAAGTTTATTACATCAAAGTTAATGTACGGCTACCATTTATAGTTAAACCCGAAACTAAAAAGTTCATTAACCTGAAAATATTTCCATTTGTCATCTTTTGTAGATGCAGAATCATCAAAGCGTATATTGAGATAGATACGGGTGGAGAAAAAACGACTGATAGCCATGATCAGAGTATTTTCATATTCGAACTTGACGTTTTCGTAAGAGGTAAAATAGTTCAGACGAGATTCCCAGGTGACGTTACGGTTGAAACTGAATCTTATCTGGGCATCAATGCTGGAACCGAATTCAGCAAGCGTTTTTTTGTACAGATTAGATATGGTATCCAGCTTAAAACCATGTCGGCCTAAATCAATTTCTTCCGGATTGTTTTGTATACTATACATATACTTATAGGATAAAGGAGCCAGGTTGACAGCTATATTTAGTTTCTTATATTTATTACTTTGGAACTGTTTGTCTATGGCATATTTCATACCGATACCGAATGTGGCTGTAACAGGAGCCAGAAATGCGGCTTGTTTTATATCTGTATCATCTTTATAGTTTTTCAGTATCTGGGATTTAATTTCGGTAGCAAACGTGTAGCTCCATTTGCTGAAAGCCAGATAGCCCACATCATTGTATAAGCGGAGAACCTCATCTCCGATTTTATATGAATGCTTGGACTCTTTGATCGCTGTGTAAATAGTTGTTTTGTATTCTAACAAATTATTCACCGCCACCCGGTTTTTTGCGTAATTGTATGTGAGTCTGTTCTGTGTGAACAGGTTCAGGTTACTGCTGCCCCCTTTGTGCCAGTTTTGGGAGATGTAATTTTGTGAAAATTGTATGGCGCTTTCAAAACCTGATTTCCAGTATTGTCTTTCCGGAATGAATTTGATGGGAGCAACGTCGCTGAAATCAGCATCGCCCTCTACCTGTAGCGGTAAGTTTTCGTAGATGTTTTTCTTGATCGTGGTAGCTTGTATCAATTCATCCGGTATGTCTTTTCTTGAATACTGGATATAATCGGGATGTTTTTCTTCAACATAGCGAATCGCCATTTGTGCACTCTTTTTTCGCTGCGAATAATCATTAAAAAGAGGCTGAGTCGGATACAGACTTGGTTTTTTGAACTTTGAATCTACAAAGTCCATTGAATAGAAAGTCAATTCCTTGTCTGTGAACGAATGCCCTCTGAATATGATAGGAAGATATATCGGATCAACAATGACAGTATCTCTGAATGTTGCATATTCGTCAGTATAATAAGACGCATCCCTTATCAATCGTGCCCAATACATAGCTTCTGATGATATCTGTAATTCATCTTTTTTCAGAAAACGAAGCAGCTTTTCTTCGGGAGGTTTGGGCGTACTGTATTTTGCGTTTTGTTTTTCAAAAACAGTCCTGATATCATTGATTTGCTTTAGGTCAATACTATCAATCATTAAAATTTCTGTTGAATCAATCTCCTGTGGGCGATGCATTGAACTGGTGAGAATAACACTGTTTAACGTGTTAATATTCTGTTCATTCGCTTGCAGTGAGGGACTCAGCAGTAATAATATAAAGAATAATATTAAACATTTTTTTTTTATCATCATGGCTGTCTGTGTCTTTAATTCAAATTGAATGCATCACAAAAGTAGATAAAAAAGAAGTATTAACAGGTA
>DAIPZX010000084.1:0-8267 GCA_036781995.1 Massilibacteroides sp.
AATTGTATCGTCATTGCGAGGAGCGCAGCGACGAAGCAATCCAGAGGGGTGCGTAACTGGATTGCTTCACTGCGCTCGCGGCGAGACTTGTTTTAAATGCGTTTGCCCTAGGGGTATCAATTCTTTGGGCTGCATAGTCTTTTTTCATTCTAAGATGATTTCTATGTTGCAGAATGTCTGTATCTTTGCAGCGGTATTAACGAATACAGGATTTATTTCATGGAAGAACTTAAGCACGAATGCGGCGTTGCTATGATACGGCTGCTTAAACCGTTGGAGTATTATCAACAAAAGTATGGCAGCTGGATGTATGGGCTTAACAAACTCTATTTGCTGATGGAAAAGCAGCATAACCGCGGACAAGAGGGCGCGGGATTGGCCTGTGTAAAATTGGAAGCGAGCCCCGGAAACGAATATATGTTCAGGGAAAGAGCTGTTGGAACAAGCGCTATACCGGAAATTTTTTCTGCAGTACACCGGAATTTCAAAGATATACCCAAAGAAAAACGGGAAGATCCTCACTACGCTAAGACAACCCTTCCTTTTGCAGGCGAACTTTACATGGGGCATCTGCGATACAGCACAACCGGTCGAACCGGTATTTCTTACGTCCATCCCTTTATGCGTCGAAACAACTGGCGCGCCAAGAATATCGCTCTCTGCGGCAACTTCAACCTCACTAACGTTCACGATATTTTCAACGAAATAACAGCTATCGGTCAGCATCCGCGCCAGTTCGCGGATACATTTATTATGCTGGAACAGATGGGACACCGTCTGGACAGGGAAGTAGAAAGGCTTTATCAACTCAGTGAAGCTGCGGGACGTAGCGGGATGGAGATCACATATGATATTGAAAAGGGAATAAATATAGGCAATGTGTTGAAACGGTGCGTTCCGCAATGGGACGGTGGTTATGTTATCTGCGGCGTGACGGGAAGCGGCGAGGCATTCAGCATACGCGACCCCTGGGGAATACGTCCGGCGTTCTACTATGCCGATGATGAAATCGTGGTGGTAGCTTCCGAACGCCCGGTTATACAAACAACCATCAATGTGGAAGCCTCGAAAGTAAAAGAACTGGAAAGAGGACAAGCTTTGCTGATCAAAAACAATGGAGAAGTGCAGTTACAACAGATCGTGGAGCCGAAAGAGCTAAAGGCTTGCTCTTTTGAACGCATTTATTTTTCTCGTGGAAGTGATGTAGATATCTATAAGGAACGTAAACATTTAGGGCGCAATCTGGTTGCTCCGATATTAAAAGCGATTGATTACGATATACGACATACCGTATTTTCATTTATACCCAATACCGCAGAAGTTGCTTATTTCGGCATGCAGGAAGGTTTGGAAGAATATCTGAACGAGAAAAAGAAAGAAGCCATATCCAACTCATCAAAACTTTTTCAGGAAGAGTTGGAGTTGATTCTTTCCATGCGTATTCGCTGTGAGAAAGTGGCGGTAAAGGACATCAAATTGCGCACATTTATTACGGAAGGTAATAGCCGAAACGATCTGGCGGCACACGTCTACGATATAACCTACGGAAGTCTGGAGCCTTACCGGGATAATCTGGTGGTGATAGATGACAGTATTGTTCGCGGCACAACGCTGAAACAAAGCATCATCAGTATTTTAGACCGGCTGAATCCGAAAAAGATCGTGATCGTATCCTCTTCGCCACAGGTCAGATATCCGGATTATTATGGGATAGACATGTCGAGGATGAACGAGTTTATAGCTTTCAAGGCGGCAGTAGCTTTGCTGCAAGACAGAGGCATGGAGCATATCATTCTGGACAGTTATAAAAAAGCGAAAGAACAGCAACAATCCGGAATGTATTCTGTTAATTATGTAAAAGAAATATACGCGCCTTTTTCGGATGAAGAAGTATCAGTGAAAATGGTAGAATTACTTACTCCTAAAAATACAAAAGCAAACGTAGAGATCGTTTATCAAACGATGGAAGGTCTTCACGACTCTTGT
This sequence comes from Massilibacteroides sp., assembly GCA_036781995.1. Lineage (GTDB taxonomy): Bacteria > Bacteroidota > Bacteroidia > Bacteroidales > Tannerellaceae > Massilibacteroides. Next base: position 1,987 of record DAIPZX010000084.1, read on the forward strand.
CCGAATCATCCGGGCGACTGGTACTTTACCGGAGACTATCCTACCCCGGGTGGTACGCGTCTCGTGAACGAGGCATTTATTCATTACATGGAAGAAGAGTATTTAGTCAAGTGACAAAACATAAAGTTTTTATATGCAGATAGACAAAACAGCGACTTTGATTCTGGACGATGGCAGCGTCTTTGAGGGCTATTCCTTTGGATATGAAAAGTCTGTTGCCGGAGAGGTAGTGTTCAATACCGCCATGATGGGTTATCCCGAAAGCCTTACAGACCCATCCTACGCCGGTCAGTTAATGACGCTTACCTTTCCTTTGGTAGGTAATTATGGAGTGCCTGAACGAACATTCAGCGAAAACGGAGTGGCTACTTTCTTGGAAAGCGAGCGAATCCACGCCGAAGCAATTATCATCAGCGATTATAGTCGTGAATACAGCCATTGGAATGCGAAAGAAAGTCTGGGAGAATGGCTGAAAAGCGAACAGGTGCCCGGCATTTACGGTATCGACACGCGCGCATTGACCAAATTGCTTCGTGAAAAGGGAAGTATGAAGGGTAAAGTTATCATCGACAAACAGGATGTGGAATTTATCGATCCGAACCTGATCAACCAAGTTGCCCGTGTTTCCTGTAAAGAAGTGATTACCTACCCCGGCCCGGAAGGAAGTAAACGGGTAGTCTTGTTGGATTGTGGCGTAAAGCACAATATCATCCGCAGCCTGTTAAAGAGAAACATCACACTCATCCGTGTGCCCTGGGATTATGATTTCAATCAGTTAGCCTTTGACGGCTTGTTCCTCTCTAACGGTCCCGGCGATCCAGACACGTGTGACACGGCAGTTCGGCATATCCGTAAAGCACTGGAAGGCAGCAAACCCATCTGCGGTATCTGTATGGGTAACCAATTATTGGCAAAAGCAGGAGGTGCTCGAATATACAAACTCAAATACGGACACCGAAGTCATAATCAACCGGTCCGGTTAGTTGGGACGAATCAGTGTTTTATCACTTCTCAGAACCATGGTTACGCGGTTGACAACGAGTCTTTAGGAATCGATTGGGAGCCGCTTTTTATTAATATGAACGATGGGACGAATGAGGGTATCAGACATAAAAGCAAACCGTTCTTCTCCGCCCAGTTCCATCCCGAAGCCTGTAGCGGACCGACGGATACGGAATTTATGTTTGACAAATTCGCAGACATGTTATAAGACAAAAGTAAGCATGAAAGAAGATATAAAGAAAGTCCTGATACTCGGTTCAGGCGCATTAAAAATCGGAGAAGCCGGCGAATTTGATTACTCCGGATCTCAGGCACTCAAAGCAATCAAGGAAGAAGGTATTCAAACAGTCCTCATTAATCCGAACATTGCAACGGTACAGACCTCGAAAGGAGTCGCGGATACAGTTTATTTTCTGCCCGTCACTCCTTTTTTTGTAGAAAAAGTGATTGCCAAAGAACGTCCGGAAGGTATTCTGCTGGCTTTCGGCGGACAAACCGCGCTGAACTGCGGAGTCGCCCTTTTTGAAAGCGGTGTACTTGAAAAGTACAATGTACGTGTGCTGGGTACTCCCGTACAGGCTATCATGGACACGGAAGACCGCGAACTGTTTGTCCGGAAGTTAGACGAGATTGATGTGAAGACAATCAAAAGTGAAGCCGTCAGCCATATCGCAGACGCACGGCGCGCGGCGAAGGAGCTGGGCTATCCGGTCATTATCCGCGCGGCTTATGCCCTCGGAGGACTTGGCTCCGGATTCTGTGACAACGAAGAAGAACTGGATGTTTTAGTAGAAAAAGCCTTCTCTTTCTCGCCTCAGGTATTGGTTGAAAAGAGTTTGAAAGGCTGGAAGGAAGTCGAATATGAAGTGGTTCGCGACCGCTTCGACAACTGTATTACGGTTTGTAACATGGAAAATTTCGACCCGCTGGGTATTCACACGGGAGAAAGTATCGTTATTGCTCCCTCTCAAACGCTCACCAACGCAGATTATCACAAACTCCGTGAATTGGCCATCCGCATTATCCGTCATATCGGTATCGTAGGCGAATGCAATGTGCAATATGCCTTCGATCCGGAAAGCGAAGACTACCGGGTAATTGAAGTCAATGCCCGCCTGAGCCGGTCGTCTGCCCTGGCGTCTAAAGCAACAGGCTATCCGCTTGCCTTTGTCGCTGCCAAACTGGGCTTGGGATACGGTTTGTTCGATCTAAAAAACTCGGTGACTAAAACCACCAGCGCATTCTTTGAGCCGGCTTTAGACTATGTAGTCTGTAAAATACCTCGCTGGGACTTGGGTAAATTCCAAGGCGTAGCACGCGAATTGGGGTCAAGCATGAAATCAGTCGGCGAGGTAATGGCTATCGGGCGCACATTCGAAGAGGCCATACAAAAAGGCTTACGCATGATCGGGCAAGGGATGCACGGCTTCGTCCAAAACAAAGAATTAAAAATAGAAGACATAGACAAAGCGCTGAGAGAACCGACCGATACACGCGTATTCGTGATCAGCAAGGCTTTCCGCGCGGGATATACAATCGATCAGATACACGACCTGACCAAAATAGACAAATGGTTCCTGCAGAAACTGCACGGAATCATGCAGACTTCTTATGAGTTGGAGGCGTGTTCAAAACCCACAGAGATTTCAGACTACCTTTTCCGCTTGGCAAAGAAACAAGGTTTCTCCGACTATCAGATAGCCAAAGCAGTATTAAAAGACAGTATGGAAGATCCGGAACTCGGCAGTCTGCAAATGCGTCAGGATCGTAAAAGACGTGGCATCCTTCCCGTAGTAAAACAGATCGACACCTTAGCCGCCGAATATCCGGCACAAACCAACTACCTTTATCTGACTTACAGCGGAACAGAAAATGATGTAAATTATCTTGGTGATAAGCGTTCCATCGTGGTGCTTGGTTCGGGTGCTTATCGGATCGGTAGTTCGGTAGAGTTCGACTGGTGCGGCGTGCAGGCTTTAGAGACAATCCGGAAAGAGGGCTGGCGTTCGGTGATGATCAACTATAATCCGGAAACCGTATCGACAGACTATGATATGTGCGACCGCCTCTACTTCGACGAACTGACGTTTGAACGGGTGATGGATATTCTTGAATTAGAAAATCCGCATGGTGTTATCGTGTCTACCGGAGGGCAGATTCCAAACAACCTGGCTATACGTCTGGACGAGCAGCATGTCAATATACTCGGCACGACAGCGAAGAGTATAGATAACGCCGAAGACAGGCATAAATTCTCCGCCATGCTTGACCGTATCGGCGTTGATCAGCCCAGGTGGAAAGAGTTAAGCAGTCTGAACGATATCCATACGTTTGTAGCCGAAGTAGGCTTCCCGGTGCTTGTGCGACCAAGTTATGTGCTTAGTGGCGCAGCCATGAATGTATGTTCAAACAATGAAGAGTTAGAACGCTTCCTGCAACTGGCGGCAAACGTAAGTAAGAAACATCCGGTTGTGGTAAGTCAGTTTATCGAACACGCGAAGGAAGTGGAAATGGATGCCGTAGCCGACAAGGGCGAGATTATCCTCTACGCAATCAGTGAGCACATCGAGTTTGCAGGTGTACATAGTGGCGACGCTACCATACAATTTCCGGCTCAGAAGCTCTATGTAGAAACAATGAGACGAATCAAACGCATCAGTAAGCAGATTGCTAAAGAATTGAATATATCCGGACCGTTCAATATCCAATATCTTGCCAAAGGCAATGAAATAAAGGTCATTGAGTGTAATCTCCGTGCTTCCAGAAGTTTCCCCTTTGTTAGTAAGGTTTTAAAGATTAACTTTATCGAACAGGCCACACGTGTAATGCTTGGCTTACCAGTACAGAAAATTTGGAAAAACGAATTTGATTTGGATTATGTCGGAATCAAGGCTTCCCAGTTCTCCTTTAACCGGCTTCAGAAAGCAGATCCGGTATTAGGTGTAGATATGGCATCTACCGGAGAAGTAGGTTGTCTGGCGGATGACACGAACGAGGCAGTGCTGAAAAGCATGTTGTCTGTCGGATTACGTATTCCGGATAAAGGGATTTTGCTCTCTACCGGTACTCCAAAACAAAAAGCGGATATGCTTGACGCGGCAAGACTGCTTCAGGAAAAGGGATATCAACTATACGCTACCGGAGGGACTCATCGCTTCCTGACCGAAAACGGCGTAGAAAGCACACGTGTAAACTGGCCAAGTGAAACAAGAGAGCCTCAGGCGCTAACTCTTATGCGGGAAAGAAAAATCGATATGGTTGTCAACATCCCGCGTGATTTGAGTGCGGGTGAATTGGATAACGGTTATAAAATACGTCGCGCGGCAGTTGATCTTAACATTCCGTTAATAACGAATGCCCGTCTGGCAGACGCCTTTATTCAGGCTTTCTGTACCTTGACAGTAGATGATATACAAATCAAAAGCTGGCAGGAATACGGAGCTTAACAGTAAAAATATAAAAATGATCGAAAAAGCAATCAACCATTATCTAAAACAACAGAATCAAACCAAGCTATCGCCCAAAGCCGCTCTGTTTGACATGGACGGAGTTTTGTTTGATTCCATGAAATATCATGCGAAGGCATGGCAGGAAACAGCCGAGAATCATCAATTGATCTCCACACCGGAAGATTTCTATCTGTTTGAAGGAAGAACAGGAGAAAGCACAGTGAATGAACTGTTCCTCCGCACCTTCAACCGGGAAGCGACAGAAGAAGAAAAGCAGACCATGTACAAAGAAAAGGCTGCTTTATTCAATAGCTATAATGACGGACAGGCAATTAACGGAGCGCTCAACGTAGTGCATGAAGCAATCGCCAACAAGCTGCAATGTCTGGTAGTAACTGGCTCGGGACAACACAGTTTATTTGATAAATTAGACGAAGCTTATCCGAACTGTTTCAATCGGGATTTAATGGTTACGGCTTATGATGTCAAAATCGGCAAACCTCATCCTGAACCTTATCTGATGGGACTTGAAAAAGCAGGTGTAGCGGCTCATGAAGCCATCGTGATAGAAAATGCGCCCATGGGTGTTGAATCGGCTGTTGCGGCAGGTATATTCACAATCGCAGTCAATACGGGCCCATTACCGGATGCCGTCTTATGGGAGGCAGGTGCCCACCTACTCTACCCCGATATGGAAAGCCTGGCGTCTGATCTGCCACGGATAGTAGAAACAATAAAAAAAGCGAACTCTTAAGAGCTCGCTTTTTTTATATCAATTAAGTACACTGATCAATATACATAGTCAGCCTTATTCAGGAAGTCGAAGCTTTCTTGTACGCTGGCAACAGGATCGTTGTTTGTATATTGCTCTACTTCAACATACCAGTCTCTTACATTATTAGCCTTCATTTGTTCAAAGATAGGCTGGAAGTTCATTTTACCACTTGCGCCGATTTCTTTTTCATCCTTAATGTGGATTACTTTGAATTGGCTCGGACGAGCTTTCAGATAAGCAACCGGATCTGCTCCACCCATCATCACCCAGTAAACGTCCATCTGGAAGAATACGTGATTAGGACTTACATTGTCTAACAAAAAATCATAAACAACATGATCTTCTACTTTACGGAATTCGAAGTCGTGATTATGATATCCAAAAGCAATACTTGCAGCAGCAGTTTTATAACCTATTGTATTGAAATAATCGCAATACATTTTCAGGTCATCCAATGTAGTTTGATCATTTACCGGCATCCAGGGTTGAACCATGTATTTAACGCCCAATTCATTGTGAGCTTCGATAGCCTGATCCCACCATGACATTACTTCGGCTTCTTTTTCTTTCGTGAAAGCTTGCCCTAAGTGAGCACTGGTACATTTCATACCCAGGTCATTCACCATTTTCTTGAATTCAGCAGGCGCCAATCCGTAGATTTTACCATTGTCGTATCCTGCGGTTTCCAGGTTTTTGTATCCTATTTTTGCCGCAGTTTCAAGAACGGTCTTAATACCTGATTCTTTCACCAAGTCTCTTAATGAATACAATTGAAGACCAATATTTTTAGAGGGTCCGGCAGCTTTACCTGCACAGGAAGATAATAACTGAGGTGCAACAAGTCCACCTGCCAACATAAGGGAAGCACTTTTTAAAAAACCACGTCTGTTTTGCATAGTATTGTTAAATTAAGAATTATTCATTAGGGCAAAAATAGAATTATATTTTTAGTTTCTCACCTTTTTATATAAAATTCTTCATAATTTGCAAATTTAACACCTTTTTTTTATCTATTCAAATTACAGGCTTACTTTTCAGGCTTCTGATTATTTGAT
>DAIPZX010000085.1:0-8258 GCA_036781995.1 Massilibacteroides sp.
TTTCTTCTTCTCTTTTTCCTACCCTTACAGGTGGTTGCACAAAATTCCTTTTCGGGGGTTGTGACCGACGTGGAGAATGAAACATTGCCGGGTGTTCAGGTATTACTTTTTGCCGGAGATTCTTTATATGCCGGCGGATTGACGGATGACGCAGGAAAATTCGCTCTTCAGGACATACAAGCAGGTGAATACATGCTGCATATCCTCTATCCGGGATTTACACCGATAGAGGAGCAGCGGCAAATCAAAGGCGTCATGAAATATGAGTTTACACTGATGAAAGAAATGACAGCCGAATTGGAGGGTGTAGAAGTGATAGGTAATCGGAGCGATATTGTGAAACGCACCGCCACCGGAGAAATATTTTATCTTTCGGAGAAGGCGAAGAACAGTAATGACCCTTATCGTGCGTTAAATGAAATTCCTCGTCTGATCGCGAATGATGCATTGCGAACGATCAGCATGGAGGATGGAACAGCTCCCCTGATATTAATCAATGGAACGGCAGTCCATACCGGAGTGACTCCGATCGACCCCAAAGAGATTGAGTCTGTGGAAGTGATGAACGTAGTCAATGCCCGCTATCTGCGTACAGGCGCCCGGCATATTATCAATATCAAGCTGAAGCAAAAGAAAAATCCCTATACGTTTTTTGAAGTAATGAGTCGGCATGATATCCCTCGGCGACAAGGAATGGGAGCGGTCTATTTTGAGGTGGGAAATTCGAAATATTCCCTCTATGGCAGAGGATCAGGCAATTATACGTATAACGATGACATCGATTTGGATAGCTGGCAGAAAGGTACGCATTATTACAAGCAAAGCAGCGGAGCAAGCCGGAGCAACAAGCATTATTTACTGGGCGAGTTATTGTTCAAATGGATGTTTACGGAAAAAGACTATTTCGTGGCACATGTTTATGGCAAATACGACAAAGACAAAAACAACGGAAGTGGAGAGGGAATCTATGAAACAGATAAAAGCAGTCCGTTCGAATACACTTCCCTGAACCGGAACAGTTCGTATGTCTGGACAGGAAGTGCCTATCACCAGCATCAATTTACGAGTGATCAGTTATTAGAGACTACATTAGCTTTCAATGACAACAGAAACGTCAATTCCGGAGAGCGGAGTGAAACCTATCCGGACTGGCTATATCAGTATTTATACAAGTATCGGAATAAACGTTCGTCCGGAAGTCTGAATTTAGACTATAGCCGGACTTGGAATGAAGTACATAGTTTGAATGTCGGCAGTGAGACAAAGTATGTGAATGACCATATTCACCAGGTAAGCGATCACTTCCCGGTGTTTCATCATCGCCAGTGGAACCAATACCTGTATGCCTCCTTCAGTAGCAAGGCAGGAAATTTATACTATATGGGTTCATTGGGAGCGGAAGGTATCTGGCTGAAAGCCGGAAACACAACGAGCAATTACTTCAAACCCCGCGGTTCTTTTAGTGGGACTTATGTTTTCAATGAGCAAAACTCATTCCAGGCGAGCTATACATTATTAAACGAGGCTCCCCATGTAGGCCAGTTGAATCCGTATAACACCTCCACCGATTCTCTCGTGATAAACAAAGGGAATCCTCATCTGCTCCCCATGCAGAAACATGATCTGAACGCTTCCTACACCTTTACCAAGAGCGGATTATATATTACTCCTTCCATCGGATATTCAATCTACACCGATATTATTGAACCGTTCGGATACAGTGAGAATGATATTTACACCAGTACCTACCGCAATGCCGGAAAGTTTAACCTGTTTTTGGCGGGTGTTTCTGTGAACTATCGTTTAGGAAATTTCGGGAATATTTATGCCGGGGCAAATCACCTTGTCCACTATTATCCGGGGCAGCCTGCCCGCAAAACGTTCGTTTGTAATGGAGGTCTGTCCGGAGCCTTTAAAAAATGGTATTTTAATATGGACTTCAACTATCAGGAGTTTATTTACACTGCCGTATCGAGGACAAAATACCATACGCCGGATTATTCCAGTGTACAGTTGAATTACAATTTCACCCCCAACTTCTATGTAGCAGTAGCCGTCCAGTATTTTACCGGAACCGTACATACGGAAACGGAAACCTACGGTGAAAATTATCAGGCATTCCAATCGCAACGCATGTTAGACCTCAATGTACGTCCATGGCTTTTAGCTCGTTACACGTTCCGAAAAAACAACGCCAAAAAGATCAAACTACAAAACGTAGTAACCGGAAAAGAACAAGGGATATCGTTGTGATAGTATGAAGAGAGCAGGATGGGTATAAATAGCGAGTCCATACGTCGCTAAAAACAGCCAGAATCAAGTCACTATTTCGAGAACTATACATTGGATTATTTTCAATGTTCAGTTCACAAAACCGAAAAGTCAATGTACAAAAAAGAAGGTGTCCTACAAGCACGTAAAAAGCACGTCATCGCGGATCAAGTCCGCAAAGACGATACAATTTAAATACGTTTGTTCTATCAATGACAGTAGCACATTTATATACGTAGGAGACGCCTTCCTGTCTTATCGGTATTAAAACTCCGAAGTGAAGTGGAATTTGATTTCCGGGAAATCATGCTGTGCCATAGTCAACACATAGTTTGAATCTGCCAGGTAGACATCTCTGCCTTCTTTATCCATGGCCATGTATTGAGATTTTCTTTTCTTGAAATTTTCCAATACGGTCTTGTCATCGCTTTCTATCCAGCAGGCTTTATATAAGTTGATCGGTTCCCATTTACATTGTGCGCCGTATTCATGAAGCAGACGGTATTGGATTACCTCAAACTGAAGCTGTCCTACCGTTCCGATAATCTTTCTTCCGTTATACTGGTTGGTGAATAACTGTGCCACACCTTCATCCATCAACTGCTCGATGCCTTTATTTAATTGTTTTGCCTTCATCGGATCGGCGTTCTCGATGTATTTAAACATTTCAGGCGAGAAGCTGGGCAGACCTTTGAAATGTAGCTCTTCGCCCGAGGTCAGCGTATCGCCGATCTTGAAGTTGCCCGTATCCGGCAAACCGATAATATCACCGGCATAGGCCTCGTCTACCACTTCTTTTTTTTGAGCCATAAAGGCAGTCGGGCTACTGAAGCGCATGCCTTTTCCGAAGCGTACATGCTTGTAATTGGCATTCCGCTCAAAACGACCGGAACAGATTTTCACAAACGCAATACAACTTCTGTGATTCGGATCCATATTGGCGTGAATCTTAAAGATGAAACCGGAGAAGGTATCTTCTTCCGGATCGACCACGCGCTCGACAGCCTGCACAGGACGGGGAGACGGGGCTATCTGCACGAAACAATCCAATAGCTCTTTTACCCCAAAATTGTTTAGCGCCGAGCCGAAGAAAACGGGGGCAATATCCCCTTTCAGGTAGGTTGCCACATCAAACTCCGGATAAACGCCTTCAATCAGTTCAATATCCGCACGCAACTTATCCGCGAGTGTATCACCAATATGCTTTTCCAGATCCGGATGATTTATGTCTTTGAATTCTATGTTTTCAGTTACATATTGTTTACTGGGTGTATAGAGATTCAGTTTTTTCTCGAATATATTATAAACGCCTTTAAAGCGTTGTCCCATATCAATCGGCCAACTCAGTGGGCGAACGTTGATTTGCAATTCTTCTTCAATCTCATCAAGCAAGTCGAAAGGATCCTTACCGTCACGGTCCATCTTGTTTACAAAGACAATCACGGGCGTTTTACGCATACGGCAAACCTCCATCAGCTTGCGGGTCTGCATCTCCACCCCTTTGGCGGTATCAATAACGATAATCACACTGTCTACAGCCGTAAGCGTTCGATAGGTATCTTCGGCAAAGTCCTGGTGGCCGGGTGTATCTAAGATATTTACTTTATGTCCTGTATAGTCGAATGCCATGACCGAAGTCGCAACAGAGATTCCGCGTTGCTTTTCGATCTCCATCCAGTCGGACGTGGCTGTTTTCTTTATTTTGTTTGATTTTACGGCACCGGCAACATGGATTGCACCTCCGAACAGCAACAGCTTTTCGGTCAATGTTGTCTTCCCCGCGTCCGGGTGGCTGATTATCGCAAAAGTTCTTCTTCTCTTTATTTCTTGTGAATACTGGCTCATTTTATTTCGTTAATTGGGAAATTACCTTTCTCAGACTCTCTTCCCAGTGTGGAATCGATATCCGATAAGTATTTTTTATCTTGGATTTATTTAATACGCTATAATGTGGCCGGGCAGCCTTTGTGGGGTAATCTTTTGTCTCAATCGGATATACCCGGCAAGCGATTCCGGCAAGCTGATGAATACGGATGGTAAAATCGTACCAGCTGCAAACGCCTTCGTTCGAGAAATGATAGACTCCCGGAACAAACTCTCCGGCTTCCACCATTGTAAGCATAGCCAGGGCAAGATCGCCGGCATAAGTTGGTGTGCCTACCTGATCATACACAACAGACAGTTCGCCTCTTTCTTTTCCAAGCCGCAACATGGTTTTCACAAAGTTATTCCCGAACTCAGAATAAAGCCAGGAGGTACGGATAATGATCGATCCGGGACAAGCCTCAAGCAGCACCTGCTCTCCGGCAAGCTTTGTTTTTCCATACACAGAAACCGGGTGAGGCACATCTGTTTCTTCATAAGGCTTGTAGTTTGTTCCGTCAAACACATAATCTGTAGAAACATGGATCACCTTTATATTAAACCGGCTCGCTGCCGCCCCTATATTCCCAACACCTGTATGGTTCACCAAAGCGCAGAGCTTCTCATCATCTTCGGCTTTATCTACAGCCGTATAAGCTGCGCAATTCAGAATACAATCTATTTTATTCGCTTCGACAAATGAAAAAACAGCATCCCTGTCTGTCAAATCCAGCACGTCAATATCTGCGTATATAAATCTGAAAGAAGGATAACCGGAAGACAAAGTCTTCACCGCATTACCCAACTGCCCGTTTGATCCCGTTACCAGAATTTGCTTCATATCAATCAACTTGTTTGAGTTCTCCATTCATATCCTGCCGGTATTTTTCTGCCAGAATAGCTAAAAAAGAACTAATCTGTTTGATGCCCGTCATCGTTTCCTCGCTTATTTCTTTACCTTGCATACGCAAAAGCAAAAATCCGTATATCGCCGTAAAGCAGGTTTCCAATTCAGGGGTTTCACCGGAATTGGCTTTTGATCTCAATTCTACGATATAAGGAAGTGTTTTATAATAGGCTGCCGCATAGACCATCTCGTCAGGTGTTTTCAAAAGGCGAAGATGTAAATCGGTGAGTGCGATAATAATGTTTTGATTTAGCTGGATGTGTCCTTTTTCAGTAACGCCTTCCTGCTTCATCATTTCAATCAGTTCTTCATACCACAACAGGATTTCTTTCTTTACGCTTTCAGGCTGATCGTATCTCGAAACGATATTTTTGTTGATCAGTTCAGAGTCGAATTTATTCGCACGTATCAAATCTTCGACCTGCCACATGTACAATAAATATTCAACTATATTCTCTTTTCTTTTTTGCTTTGCAACAATCATGGTTGCAAAGATAAGCTATATTCAGAAATTGCCTGATAAAAATTAGTGTCTTTTACGCCTAACTGACGGCAAATCAGACGTGCCGCATTTATATTTACAAGAAAATAGGCATCGGGAATTGCCACCGGGAATCGGCCATACCGGGTGGAAAGAAACGCCTTACCGTCTTCTTGTTCAACAACGTGCTGCTCATAGGGTATTGCTGTTATGTCTTCTCTTATTTCTTCTGCGAGAGAACTCACCGTTTTGTCGCCACTGAAATAAATCAATTTTCCTTCACGCTCTATGGATGCAATAAAAGACCGATATGTTTTCATGTATTCTTCCGGAGATTGGTATTCGGAAGATCTTTCCCACAAAATATTGGTCAGCACACCTATATGAGGCCGATAAAATTCCATCCGGACACAAGGGTCAAGAGCCGGTGTAATCAGTTCGTCTCCTTCAATCAACGCAATGCGCGATTCATAACTCATCCTTACCTGGTCCGGCAAAACCGACGTTTTGTTTGTGAATGCATAATCAAAAATCAGTTTTTGTTTCAAAAGAACGTAACTGACCATTGAAAGAATCGTTTTCTTACCCCGCGTTCCTGTCACGACAACACGTGTTTTCCCTTTTACTCTCTGATAAATAAACTCAGGGATAGACTGAATAAGGACACCCAGTTCTTTAGCCCTTATCAACTCCGGATTATCTTTAGCAACGGTCGATCCTAAAACAACGAAATTGATATCTTTCGTTATTTTTTCCGGAAACCAACCTTCGCCATAATAGATACAGCCGGATTGAATCAGACGATCTGCCATTTCCGGCGTAAAATTACTTCCCGAGACCGATACTTCATTCCCCTTTTCACGGATGGCTAAAGCTATATCAATCAATAGAGACTCTGCTCCGGACACTAAATGAACCTTTTGTGTTATTTCCATTTTGCAACAAAAATACGATGAAAAAAGAGATAACAAAAGTTCCCGGTCAGATTTTTAGTCTCTATTCGTTTTTTATAATCTCTTTAGTTTGCGTATCTTTGAAAGGACACAAAAAAGTATGATGCAAATAGATCTAATAGATACCGGTTTTTTTTACGCTGACGGTGGAGCTATGTTTGGGGCTATTCCTAAAACTTCCTGGAGCAAGCGATATCCGTCTGACGAAACAAACGGTTGTATTCTGACCATGCGAAGCGTATTAGTCAAAACAGACAGCGGACGGGTTGTCCTGATTGATACCGGAGCAGGAGACAAGCACCTGAAATCACTTGATTACTACAGATTTCACGGCTTAACCGATCTGGAAGAAGAGCTTCAAAAAAGGGGCGTTTCCCGCATGGACGTAACAGATGTAGTATTAACCCACCTGCATTTTGACCATTGCGGCTATATTACCCTTAAGAACAAGGAAACGGGGAAGCTTGACCTCGCTTTTCCGAACGCCGGGCATTGGGTAAGCGAATCTCAATTGCAAAGTTTTATCCACCCCCATCCTTTGGAAAAAGATTCATTCATACGGGAAAACATGGATCTGGCAATCGAAAAGGGAGTGTTGCAACTAATACAGGGAGACACCTTGCTTTGTCCTGAAATTTTGTTGAAACTCTACAACGGGCATACTAAAGGACAAATCACACCCTACATCAGTGGAGAGAACTGCACCTATGTTTTCGCAGGAGATGTTATACCGTTAGCCGCCAGCGTTTCGCCTCTTTGGATCTCTGCCTACGACATCAATCCAATGCAATCCTACGATGAAAAAATACGTATGCTGGAATATGCTGTACGCGAAAAACAAGTCGTCATCTTTTGTCATGACGCATATACTCTTTGCGCAACCATAAAAAAAGTCGGTGCCTTCTTCAAAACCGATGAAATTTTTGACCTTTATAAATACAGATAGGCTATGCTGATTAAAACCCGGGGAATCGTGCTGCATACAATAGCTTATAACGATACGTACTCAATAGCTCACATTTACACCGAAGCATTCGGGCGGGCGTCTTACCTCGTTCCCCGCAGGAAAGGCAAGAAAACAAATCTTTCAAAAGCGTTATTCATTCCTCTGTCTGTTATTGAGATGGAAGTTGAGCATCTGAACAAAAGAGACTTGCATCGGATAAAAGAAACCCGGATGTGTTTTCCTCAAACCGAGATTTATTCCAATCCGGTAAAAAACATCATGGCGTTGTTTCTCTCAGAGGTTCTGTTTCGGGTGGTCAAAAACACAGAACCGGATCCGCACCTTTTCAATTATTTATTTTCTTCTATCCAACTCTTAGAGATAGCTGAAGAAGGAGTAGCCAATTTCCACATCGTCTTCCTGCTACGGCTTTTAATACACTTAGGAATTTATCCGAATACGGAAGGGAACAAAACAAATAGCTATTTTGATATGCTAAATGGAACATTCGTCAACTCGATCCCGCCTCACCGTCATTTCTTAAACCGGGAGGAAAGCAATGCTTTCGGAATACTTTTCCGCATTCGTTTTGAAAACATGTCCTTGTATGCTTTTTCACGTCAAGAACGGGTAGCCATTATCAACCGTATCCTTGAATACTATCGTCTTCACATGCCTGATTTCCCTGAAATCAAATCCATTTCAGTAATGCAAAGTTTATTCGACTAACACTCACTTTACAACAGGATTGTTTGCTCATATAAGGAAAAGACTTTACTTTTGCAGACCCATAATGCGGCTCTGTAGTTCAACGGATAGAATAGAAGTTTCCTAAAC
>DAIPZX010000086.1:0-8055 GCA_036781995.1 Massilibacteroides sp.
GACCAATTACAGGGAACTGCATGAATATATCTCTAAACGATTGGTTAACGATAGAAAAAATTATATTTTTATTGATGAAATTCAAAATATAAGCGATTTCAGAACAGCAATTCGCTCCCTTGTTTTAGATGATAATAACGACATTTATATTACAGGAAGTAACTCCGAAATGTTTTCGAGCGATTTGGCAAATGAATTAGGAGGGCGTTATGTTGAGTTTCGGATCTACAGCCTATCTTATCTTGAGTTTTTAGATTTCCATAAATTATCAAACACTGATGAATCGCTTGAACGATACACGCATTTTGGAGGTTTACCCTATCTGATACACCTGCCATTAGAAGAAGCTGTTATAATGGAATATCTTCGCAGTATATACTCAACGATTGTATTACGAGATGTTGTAGAGCGGAAAAGTATTCGTAATACGGCTTTTCTCGAACAGTTAATTCGATTTTTAGCAAACAATACAGGCAGTCTATTTTCCTCAAAAAGTATCAGCGATTTTCTAAAAAGTCAAAATATAAATATGACCGCTAATCTGGTTGGCGAATATGCGGATGCCCTTACAGAAGCTTTTGTTGTTCATAGGATTAACAGATACGACATAGTCGGTAAAAAACTATTTGAACGAAAAGAAAAGTATTTCTTTGAAAATATGGGTATTAGAAATGCGATAGTTGGTTACAAATACCAAGACAGAGCAAAGAGACTGGAAAATCTTGTTTGCAGCCACCTTTTATATTGTGGTTATGAAGTTAAAGTCGGTACTTTATCTCCTGAAGAAATCGATTTTGTGTGTACACGAGGAGGCGAAACCCTCTATATTCAAGTTGCAGTCGAATTATCATTGCCCGATACTATCGAACGCGAATTCGGTAATCTATTGAAAATAAAGGATAATTATCCGAAGGTGGTTGTTTCGGCAGAGCGTTCTTTTGAAAACAGCTACGAAGGAGTAGAACATATTTATATACGAGACTTTTTATCTTCTACAGTGACTCCAAAGATAGTATAACAAACAAGCATACGTGTACAGGGCAACCGTATTACACCGAATGGATACGATTATTATTGAAAAAAATTTAAACAGGCTCTAAGAATATTCTTACTTTTGTGTATCAAATACGGAAAGTAAAGAAATGGCATCACATGATTGAACGGATATATATTCTTGAGAGCGTAGACCCTGTCTTATTCTACGGCGTTAACAACGCAAACATACAACTGATCAAAACGTTATTCCCAAAGTTACGCATTGTGGCAAGGGGAAATATTATGAAAGTGATCGGAGATGAGGAAGAATCGGAAATCTTTCTGAAAAAAGTCCGGGAAATCGAAAAGTACTGTGAAGAATTCAACACTTTAAGCGAAGATGTTATTCTGGATATTATCAAAGGTAAAGCTCCGACCGTTGTAAAACAGGAAAACCTGATTATTCACGGAATGAACGGCAAACCGATTGTAGCGCGTACGGAAAACCAACAATTACTCGTAAAATCATTCGAAGAGAACGATCTGGTTTTTGCTATCGGCCCTGCGGGATCCGGAAAAACATTTGTAGCCATTGCTCTTGCCGTAAGAGCATTAAAGAACAAAGAGGTTCGGAAAATTATATTAAGCCGCCCTGCGGTTGAGGCAGGAGAAAAGTTAGGTTTCCTTCCGGGCGAGATGAAAGATAAGCTCGATCCTTATTTGCAACCATTGTATGATGCGCTGCAAGATATGATTCCGGCAACAAAGCTAAAGGAATATATGGAGACTAACGTAATTCAGATAGCACCTCTGGCTTACATGCGCGGACGCACGCTGAGCGATGCTATAATCATTCTGGATGAAGCTCAGAACACAACAACTCATCAGATTAAAATGTTTCTTACACGGCTGGGACTGGGAGCGAAAATGATCGTTACAGGAGACATAACGCAAATAGACCTCCCTCCTACTGCAACATCCGGACTTATTCAGGCGATGGATATCCTGAAAGGAGTAGCCGGAATCGGACGAACAGAATTTACGAAGAAAGATATCGTACGTCATAAATTAGTACAACGCATCGTCAATGCCTACGACAAATTTGATGACAAACGCAGGAAAGAAAGAAAAGAAAGAATAAAAGATACAACAGAAACGAATCAAAAATAGAAATGATATGAAAAATGCGTTAGTTGAAACGAATTTTAATTTCCCGGGACAAAAAAGTGTTTATCATGGAAAAGTACGTGACGTATATAACATCAACGATGAACTGTTGGTGATGGTGGCAACTGATCGTATTTCTGCTTTTGATGTAGTGTTGCCCGAGGGAATTCCTTACAAAGGACAGATGTTAAATCAAATTGCCGCTCGTTTTCTGGATGCTACGGCAGATATTTGCCCAAACTGGAAATTGGCTTCGCCGGATCCGATGGTAACAGTTGGTGTGCAATGCGAAGGTTTTCCGGTAGAAATGATTGTTCGCGGTTATTTGTGCGGAAGCGCATGGCGTGCTTATCAAAATGGCGTACGTGAAATTTGTGGCGTGAAAATCCCTGACGGCATGCGCGAAAACCAACGTTTTCCCGAACCAATCATCACGCCTACCACAAAGGCTGCCATCGGCATGCATGATGAAGATATTTCCAAAGAAGAAATCCTGAAACAGGGCTTGGTATCTGCCAAAGATTATGCAGTGCTTGAGGAATATACTACCGCTCTTTTCCAACGCGGCACAGCAATCGCAGCCCAAAGAGGATTGATATTAGTGGATACGAAATATGAATTCGGGCATCGTGATGGAAAGATCTATCTGATTGATGAAATCCATACGCCGGACTCCTCCCGTTACTTCTACGCAGAAGGCTATGAAGAACGCTTCAACAAGAAAGAACCTCAGAAACAACTGTCGAAAGAGTTTGTTCGCGAGTGGTTGATGGAAAACGGATTTCAGGGAAAAGAAGGGCAACGAGTTCCTGAAATGACTCCCGCGATAGTAGAAGGTATCAGCGAGCGCTATATCGAACTGTTTGAGCATATCACCGGAGAATCATTTAAACGTGGTAATACGGATGATCTTTTGGAAAGAATCGACAACAACGTAACGGCTTATCTTGCCGCCAGATAAATGACATACGGAGCAGAAGAAATACGTCCTTACCGGAGTGAGGAGCAAAAGACGGTACAAGTCAGACGGATGTTTGACTCTATTGCATTCGCCTACGACAAGTTAAACCGTCTGTTGTCCCTTGGTTTTGACAAGGGATGGCGCAAGAAGGGGATTGCCTACTTAAAGCCTTTTGCTCCCCAATCAATACTCGACATCGCAACCGGAACGGGAGATCTGGCGATTGCCATGCGCCGCCGGTTAGAGGTAAAAATGGTAACCGGTGCAGACATCTCTGAAGGGATGATGGCGATTGGCAGAAAAAAAGCTCTTGAAGCAGGATATGCCGATTCAATATCGTTTGAACAACAGGATTGCCTTGCGCTCGCTTATGCGGATAATACATTCGATGCCGCAACTGCAGCCTTTGGCGTGCGCAACTTCGAAAATATAGAACTGGGCATCAGCGAAATGTATCGTGTACTTAAACCGGGCGGGCATATTATGATTCTTGAACTCTCTTCGCCGGAACGTTTTCCGATGAAGCAACTTTTTTCTATTTACTCAAAGATTGTAATCCCGAACATGGGTAAATTTATATCGAAAGAGAAAGCAGCTTACGATTATTTGCCATCTTCTATCAAGGTAGTTCCTCAAGGACGCATAATGACAGGAATTCTGGATCAGGCAGGCTTTAAGGAGACACAATACAGGACTTTCACCTTTGGTGTTTGTACAATGTATACCGGAACGAAATAAAAAACCAATTATTTATGCAGAAATACGGTTTATTGGGATATCCCCTTGGGCATTCTTTTTCCAGGACCTACTTCAACAGGAAATTTGAAGCAGAGAAGATCAATGCTCAATATGTAAATTTTGAGATCCCCACAATTAAAGAAATAAAGAATGTGCTAAAGAACAATCCCGATCTATGTGGTCTGAATGTTACTTTGCCTTATAAATCACAGGTAATTCCTTTTCTGGACGAAATTGATGAAAATGCCAGGCTGATCGGCGCAGTCAATGTTGTAAAGTTTACCAAAGGCTTTTTGGGAAAAACGAAACTGATCGGATTTAACTCAGACATTGTCGGTTTCAAACAGTCAATCGAACCCTTATTGAACGATTCGCACCGCAAAGCGCTGATCTTGGGAACCGGAGGTTCTTCCAAAGCAGTCTTTCACGGTCTGAAGCAATTAGGAATTGACGCTACATTTGTTTCGCGCCACCCAAAAGATCTTTGTATCACGTATGACGAGGTCACGCCCAAAACATTAGAATACTATACTGTAATCGTGAACTGCACTCCTTTGGGAATGTTTCCTCACATAAACAACTGTCCGGAGATTCCATACGAAGCACTTACTTCCAAGCATTTGTTGTATGATTTGCTGTATAATCCGGATGAAACTTTGTTTATGAAAAAAGGAAAAGCGCAGGGCGCGGTCGTTAAAAACGGATTGGAAATGTTATTGCTTCAGGCTTTTGAAGCATGGCAAATATGGAATAGATAGAATGCCGCATTGTGCTTACCGATTAAAGGTAAGTACAATATCAGGTGTTACCAGATAATTCAGAATAAAAGATCCGCTTTGATGCGTCTTCGTTTCCCGGACTTTTATCTGCCCTTCCAACCCGTAAGCGAATGGCCGGATATGCAAATGGGATCGAAAGTCTACCTCTTCTTGCCGGATTAATTTAAAAAGCGTCTCCTTGGCACACCAGCAAATCAGCAAATGTCCGGTTTCATTTTCCGGATCAATCATAGCCAGTTCGTCTTCCGACATAAACTTATGCTTTATCTTCAGTATCCGGTCTGCCCTGTATTCGACATCAATTCCCGCCGGAGTGCCAACTTTACAATAAACAGCAACATAACCTTTGGTATGGGAAATGCTAATAGACATATCCGGTCTGTCCGGCAAATACGGAGCGCCATCCGGATGATGAGCTATCACGCACTCTTCGCCTAATACTTCCTTCAGCAAAACACGTGTTGCAAGCCATTCTTTTTTGCGTGATTCAAGTTTACATTTAGTCAAAAACAGGGAATAAGCATCATGCTGATCTAACCGATTCAGAAGTTCGGCTTCCGTCTCTTCAATCTTCCATATTCCCAAAAGCAGAGTAGTATGTTTTTTCAGCAGTGCCATCAGTCTTTCCAGTTAAATGTTTGAACTAATTCAATCATATCCTTGCGCAAATAGTTCGTCACAGGAGCTATTGAATCCGATTTTGGATTCTCACGATAATACAATGCTCCACGAAAGAAGTGTGAAAGACTGTCTGTCAGATAAAACTGTATGGGTGAAGCTACATCTCCGTGAATATCAAAAAGCATTCCGTAAACGCTTGATTCCGGATTGTCATAAGCAGCAGCATTAATCGGTTGCCCCATTCGTTCTGCAAGCGTTTGTGTTTCCCGGATGAGTTCCGTCAGATTTTTTTTTGTAACAGGTAGATAACTGCCGTATAGTGTTGCGTTGAACTCCGGATAGGTCAACGTAATCCATCCTGTTTGCTGTTCATCGGTTAGTTCTAAACGAACCTTGTCTGAAACAGAAAAAGAATAAGGCAGATCATGCACAGGCAGTTCAATATAATAAGGTTGTGTTGGTTCGAGCCGGTAATATCCCCGTGGTTTAGGGGTATATTCCGTACAGCCAACCACAACGATTAAGCAGATGAAGAAAAGCCGGTACATACTACTTATTACTTTTTTTATTCCATTTCCTGATCTGTATTATAGAATTTCACTTTCAATATCCGTCTGTTATCCAGTTCCAATATCTGAAAACGGTAATTCTTATATGCAATGATTTCTTTACGTTTAGGGAAACCGCCTTTGATCTCAAGCAACAGACCTCCTAATGTTTCCACTTCTTCGGTCAGATCATCAAATTCTTCAGGATCGACATCCGTCATACGGAAAAAGTTAGTCAACAATATTTTGGCTTTTAGAATATAACTTCCGTCAGCCAAGCGAATACATTGCTTTTCATCCTCATCATATTCGTCAAATATTTCACCTACAATTTCTTCCAGAATATCTTCCATTGTTACAATACCTGAAGTACCGCCATACTCATCCACGACAATGGCCATATGAATTTTATTCGCTCTGAGTTCTTCCAGCAAATCGTCAATCTTCTTGGTTTCCGGTACAAAGTAAGCAGGACGAATCAACGTTTGCCATTCAAACTCATCTCCTTTATTCAAATGAGGCAAAAGATCTCTCAGGTAAAGAATCCCCTTCATATTATCTTCCGAGTCTTCATAGACCGGAAAACGTGAAAAGCCGGAGTCCAACACAAAATCGACAACAGCCCGGTAGTTGGTTTTTATATCAATATCTTCGACATCCAAACGGGAAGTCATAATTTCATCCGCTGTTTTATCGTAAAACTTAATGACTTCAGCAATCATTTCCTTATCTTCAGAATTGCGGGAAGCAGTATTAAGTAACGGATCAGGCAGGTCGTTGGGGCTATCGGTTTTGCTTCCGGACAGTTTCTTTTCGAAAAAAGAAGTCAAAACAATAAATAATTTAGAGAACGGGAAACAAATAAAATCTACCACACTTGTCAAAGGGGCTAAAAAACGGGCAAATGGCAATGGATATATCCGGGCGTATCGTTTGGGAATCTCACTGAATAAAACCAACAAGGTTACCCCAAACAGCAACAGAATAAATCCTAAAACAGGAGCAAACGAAAAGTCGAACCAGGAAGAAAAAACAAAAGTACCAAGAAGAACCAGTGCTGTTTGAAAAAGGTTACGCGTGATAAACAGGGAAAGCAGCAAATAAGCCGGACGGGATAGTAAGCGTTTAATAAGCGAATCTGAAGTTTTCCGTTCACTCTGCACCTGATTCATATCTTCCGGAGATAACGAGAAGTAAGCCGCTTCGGCAGCAGACATAAAGGCGGAAAGGATTAACACCAAAAAGATTAAAATCAAAGCCACAGCCGGACTTACGGCAGAATCCCAAAATGCTGTTTGTTTATATAAGCCCGATAAATAATAATCCGAATCCAAGGGGTATGGTATTAGTTAGACAATATCAGAACGGGAGATCATCCGCATCGCTGGTTTCTGTAATTGGAGAAGGCTGACTTACGTTAGGCTGCGTATAAGAGGTAGCAGACTCCTGGGCAGACGATGTACTTGCCGTACTTTGTTGTCCATCAGCCGGACGTGAACCCGATCCCAGATTAAAGAATTCAACACGATCTGCGTGAATTTCGGTCACATAGCGCTTCACACCGTTCTGGTCGTCGTAACTGCGGTTACGAATCTTACCTTCTACCTGAACAAGCGATCCTTTCTTCACCCATTTCTCAACAAAAGCAACCTGATCACGGCGCACGACAATATTATGCCAGTCTGTACGCTCGGGCACAACAGTTCCGTTCGCAAGCGTATATCCTCTTTCAGAGGTAGCCAATGGAAAATTTGCTACAGCCGAACCACTGTCAAAATAACGAACATCAGGGTCTTTCCCCACGTTTCCAATCAAAATCACTTTATTTAGAGACATATATCTTTTAGTTTTAATATCGTTATACAAAGAAACATAAATTCAATTACTTAGACAACTTTCCTTCTATTTTCTCTAAATAAATATGCAATAGGCGAGGAATTGCATAATCATTCAGATTCGCTGAAGGAATCCGTTTACACGATGCTATCTTTTCTCCTGTTTTCTGTAATCTGACCCTATAAAAAGAGGTATTCAGCGTTTGATGAGACAGTACATGCTTGATTCCGGATAGCGCATAATCAATCTCTAACCCTTCACTACCCGAAAATAGTTCACGGAAAGAAGGTAATTGTTCCAACTCCACAAAGTCCATCGGAGTCGGCGTTTCAATCAAAGGGAACTCATACAAACCCTGCCATATATCTCCGGGAGGGCGTTTATGCAGATAGGTGTCATCTCCATCTATAATATGGAAGTAATGAAAATA
>DAIPZX010000087.1:0-8042 GCA_036781995.1 Massilibacteroides sp.
CCATGACACAGGGCAAACGTACTACATCGAATGGTTACGCAGTACTTTTTGAATCACAGGTTCAACTTATATCCGATTCCCCGTACATTGATGATCCGGATTCTGTCGTCTTTGGAGAGTTTGTGGCGTAGTTTGGTGATGAAGACATGCAGGCTGCGGGAATTGAAAAAGCTGTCATCTCCCCATAAATCGAGTAAAATATCCTGTGTATTAACTACCCGATTCATGTTTTGGCAAAGGCGTCTTAGTATCTCAGATTCACGATGTGACAGTTCCTCTTCGTTTGCGCCGAGATAGAGTTTCTGAGCCACAGGGTCAAATTTGTAATCGCCGATAGTGAATTGTTTCTCCAGCTTTTTGTTTGGTTGAGGTTTATTTACCAAGGCTTTGATACGTACGATCAATTCCTGCATTCCGAAAGGTTTCCTCAGATAGTCATTAGCTCCCAGTTCGAAGCCTTCCACTACATCTTTTACAGCCGAACGGGCGGTTAAGAACAAGACAGGAGTAGTGGTGTCTGTTTGCCTGATACGGCGCACCATCTCAAAGCCATCCATTTTCGGCATCATCACATCGGCCACCACGATATCCGGCTTTTCTTCAAAGAAACAGCGCAGTCCCTGCTCTCCGTCTTCCGCGATACGGATCATAAACAAGCCGCTTTCTTCCAGCGTATCCCGGATGATCATAGCCAATGTGGATTCGTCTTCTACCAATAGTACGTTTATCTTTTCTGTTTTCATAAGCTGTCTTTGTTTGCCGGAATTTGAATGGTAAATGTGGCTCCCTTGCCCGGAGCACTCTTTACGGATACACTTCCTCCGTGTTTCTCTGCCATGACCTTAACATAAAACAATCCTAAGCCGTATCCTTTCACATTGTGCAGGTTTCCATGCGGAACACGATAGAATTTATCGAAGATATGGGCTTGCTTATCGGCCGGAATGCCTTGTCCGTTATCTGTAATACTGAAATGATAGATGTCGTTATGCTCATCAACTCCAATCGTAATCTGAGTTTCTTCCCCACTGTACTTAATCGCGTTGTCGATCAGGTTGCTTAGCATATTGGTCAGGTGCGTACGGTCTGCATGCAGTGTTAGTTTATCTGTAGCGTAATTGATGGTGAAGTTGACCGGCTTTCCGGCTTTCAGTTTGTGCTGTTCGACTAATTTGTCGATTAGTTCCTTTAACTGTATATCTTCCCGATGCAGTACGAATGATTTTCGTTGTTCCATGCTCATGGAGAGTATCTGCTCTACCAGATTGCTTAACCGGATGAGTTGCTCTTTACTTATTTGCAGATATTTCTTTCGTTTCTCTTCGTTTTTGGAAAGATTAAAATTCAGCAAAGCGTCAGTAGCCGAGTAGGCAACGGCAATGGGCGTTTTCAATTCGTGTGTCATGTTGTTGGTGAAATCGTCTTTCATTTCTTCCAGTGTTTTCTGATTCAGAACCGTTCGTATCAGATACCAGAAAGCAAAAGCAAGGATGATTATAATTAACAAGGTAGTAACCAATATACCGCCCATACGGAGCAGAATCGTACTTGTCAGCGGTTCCATATAGATACGAAAACAATAATTATTATCGGCATCAAAGAAATAAGTCAGGGTAGGGGAGGCGGATAGTTTTTTAGGTGTTTCATCGTTTTGGGTTGTATTGATCACTTGATTTTGTTCTGTGTCGAATACTTCTGAATAGTAATGTACAGAATAGATATTCTTCTGTCTTATGTTGTCACGAAACAGACTGTCGACCATGTGTAAATTAATAGGAATTTCTTTGTCGATAGCTTCATGCATGGAGGTGTTAATCGTACGGACAAAATTGTCTGCAAAAAAAGATTCTTCTATTTCTTTTAGTGAAGTCTTGGTGATTGTTGTATCGTTTTTTTCATTACTTCGGTCTACAAACCGGTCTTCCTTTTCAAAATTGATATTCCCCTGATCATCAGGTTTGGCACTAATACTGATCATCTGCTCGAAATTTTTCTCTTCATGCTCCTGTTCGAGCACTTGCATCCGATAAAATAACTCCAACAACTCGGCGGATTCTAAACAAGTTGAGATTTCCCTCTTCAACTCATCGTGCATGGAGGTGTATAACCCGTGCAACCAAAAGACCTGCCAACTGAAAACAATCAGCAATAAAGCCAAAACGCTTGTCACTATATATCGGAACGATTTCTTCATGATCTGCTCATTTGTATAACACAAATATACAGGCAATCTCTTGTAAACCGGGAAAACGGTAAGACTAAATAACACTTCGTAAGCAAGTGATAACACAAACCGATTTATTTTATCCCGAGCTTTGTTGAAAATTAATTAGCAAACAAAGATTATGAAGAGGATATACTATTTAATGGTTCTTTTGGGAGTAATATTTACAACTGTAAAGGCACAGGAGGAAGCCGGAATCACACAGAGTGTTGCCTGGGATAACGATACAATAATCACCATGCTGAACCTGCCGGATATCATGATTAAAGGGGAGAGGCCTATTGTAAAAGTAAATAACGGGAAGCTGACGTATGATTTACCCCGGTTGTTGGAAAACAAAGTGGTCAGCAACGCTTACGAGTCGATTCTGCAATTACCCGGCGTACGAGAACAGGATGGGAGACTCCTGTTGGCCGGATCAAATAGCCTGACTGTGGTTTTGAACGGAAAGCCCACCACGATGGATGCCGAACAATTGTATGAACTGTTGAGGAACACGCCGCAATCCCGTCTGAAAACGGCCGAAGTCATGTATAGCGCGCCGCCTCAATTCCATACTCGTGGAGCTGTTATTAATCTGGTATTTGCAAAAGGAAATTCAATTATCCCGGATCTGCAGGGACAGGTAAATTCTTCTTATACGCAGAGGCACTATGCCGGTTATTCTTTAGGAACAACCTTGCTTTATTCTTCAGAAAAATTATCTGCCGATCTTCTTTATTCAATCAATGACTCAAAAGTCAGAACGGGAATGGACTTGTTTTCCCGGCATGCGCTGAAGGATTCCGTTTATTCGATTAACCAGTCGAATACAGGGTATAGTAAAAAGTTATCTCACAACATGCGTTTAGGCCTTAATTATAATTTGACCGAGAACGATGAGTTAAGTTTTGCTTATACAGCCCGCCTTACGCCCAAAGGAAACAGACAGGAGCTTTCTATCGGTGATTTTGCGGATACGAAGACCGGAAAGAAGATGATTGACCCCGAGCAGATGCATAATGTGGGAGTCCATTATAAATCAGGAGCAGGAACAGGCGTGGGAGTTGATTATACTTTCTATAAAGAAAATACTGCCCAGGATTATGTAGACAATACGGAAAGAGATTTTATGGCTTATTCCAAACAACAGATAGATCGCCTCACTGCTTACGTGGATCAATCACACACACTTGGCTCATGGAGTCTGAATTATGGAGGTAAGTTTTCATATGCTTCCGACCATAGTTCACAATACTATGAATCCCGAAGCAGTGAGGATCTGTCCGGCTTGGATACGGATAATACCTTGAAAGAATATACATACGACCTGTATGCCGGTTTTGATAAATCCTTCTCGGAACAACTCTCTGTTTCCGCTTCGTTGACAGGGGAGTATTATAAATACGGCGATTTCAAAGAATGGGTATTCTTTCCTACGTTGGAAGCAACTTATCTCTTTTCGCCGTCTCATATCGTTCAACTATCTCTTTCTTCGGATAGAGCCTATCCGAATTATTGGGAGATGCACGGAGCAACAAGTTATATAAATGGTTATACCGAATTGCAAGGTAATCGTGATTTGAGACCATCGAAAGAATATGATGCCCAGTTAAGTTATATCCTGAAAGGGAAATATATTCTGACGGCTTATGCCAATTATTCGGATGACTATTTTGTCCAATTGCCTTATCAGTCGCCCGACCGGTTAGCTCTCATCTACAAAACGTTGAACTGGGATAATAAACTGACCGTCGGTATCAATCTGATTGTGCCTTTCAGACCGATTGAATGGCTTGACTCTCGCTTAACCTTAAACGGTTTCTATGACCGGGCAAAGAGTGATCATTTCCATGATATCTCATTTGATAATGAGAATTTGGTTCTTTATTCCCGCTTAGATAATACCTTCAGATTGGCTTCAAACCTGCAATTTGAACTAACCGGCGCCTACATTACACCCAACATTCAAGGCCCGGCTGATCTGACTAAAATGTGGATGGTGGATGCCGGTCTGAAATGGACTTTCGCAAAGAACAACGCGGAATTACGCTTGAAGGGAACCGACCTGTTCAACACTTGGTCTCCCAACCTGAAAATGCACTACGCAAATCAGAACCTGAACATGAATATGTTGTCGGACTCAAGGACGGTAAGCCTTTCGTTTACCTATAAATTCGGAGGCTATAAAGCACGCGAACGAAAAGAAGTAGATACATCCCGCTTCGGACAATAAACTCCGGCGTAATTCGTGACAAAAAGAAAGATTGGATGGAAATTATTCCGTATGTTTGATTCAGAAAATAAAAGACGGCTGTATGAAAATAATTAATTTTGATCTTATTAATGAGTTAGGAATTTCTCCTGAAGTATGTGTTGACTGAGTGAAAGATGCTTTAAAAATGAAATATTGGGTGTAATCAGCATCTAACCAAAACGAATTCCAATCCATAACAGAAACTATTTTTTCTATACGGTGTAATAAATCGGCAAAGCCTTCGACTAATAGAGAAAAAGCAATAGAATGGAGAAGATAAATCTGGATGATGAATTTGTGAAGCTTATTCAGGATAACGAAAAGATCATATACAAAGTTTGTTCGGTGTATGTATCTGACGAAAATCCTATTGCTGATCTTTATCAGGACGTAGTTTGTAATCTTTGGAGATCATTTGCCGGATTCAGGCAGGAATGTGCCGCCTCCACCTGGATTTATAAGGTGGCTTTGAATACCTGTATCACGGGTTTGAGGAAATACATGAAGAGGCCTCAGCATGTATCACTCTCAGCTCTTTCCGCGCATTTGATGGAGACCGACCGGATGGATGATACTATTCGCGAAATGTATCGACTGATCCGTTGTCTTTCTTCTCTTGAGAAAGCGATTGTTCTGCTTTATCTTGACGAACATTCTTACCAGGAAATTGCGGATATAACCGGTCTCACACCAACGAATGTGGGAGTAAGGCTGGTGCGTATCAAAGAGAAACTCAAAAAAATGTCGGAAGTTAATAAAGAATAGTATGGAACTGGAAGAAATGAAAAATGCCTGGCTGGCGCTCGGTGAGAAATTAGATCAGAAAGAAAAAATCAGCGCGTTGCTGATCCGTGAAATGTATCAGACAAAGGTGAAGAAGTCGGTAAATGTACTTGTCGGTTATGAAATACTAAGTGTTGTCGTTTGTTTTCTGATATTGCCATTTATTGGTTGGATAATGACACAAACTTCTGACTTGCTGTTCTTCTACACGATGCTGTATTGGGGAGTGTTTTCTTTATTAACAGCAATTTGGTGTTCTGTAAAAGTTACATTATTGCTGAAGATTGACGAAGTAGGTATAATAAAAGACAATATTAAACGTATCAGTACATATGCCGTGTGGATACATAAAGAAAGGATGTATTATATGGTTTTTGGAACAATAGGGGTGATCCCGATAAGTATAATTTATATGTTGCACGCTGGCCTTTGGCAGTGGATATTTATGGGTGCAGTATTTGTTATTGTTATCTTGTTAACGATTTGGTCTTACAAACGATTATATGAAAAAAACATCCGTTCAATCCGGCAAAACCTAATCGAACTAAAGGATCTGGAAGATTGATTGTATGTGAAGGAGGTCTCATTAGGACCTCTTTTTGGCTTTTTTTGGCACAAGTTGCAAAC
The DNA here is from genome assembly GCA_036781995.1 of Massilibacteroides sp. Classification (GTDB taxonomy): domain Bacteria; phylum Bacteroidota; class Bacteroidia; order Bacteroidales; family Tannerellaceae; genus Massilibacteroides. The sequence goes on from DAIPZX010000087.1 coordinate 5,871, forward strand.
CTTGCGCCAAACAGGTCAAACAGGTTTTTTGTGAATTAACGTTTTGTATTTGCGCAAGAGCCTCTTGCACAAATACAAATCGCATGAATATATTTATCAAATTCTTTTCGTTCTGTGTTCTTATTTGGTTTGTTCATTGTGTTGAATTTTTATGACATTGGAGTCATTTTCAATGTGCTTCTAACCAATTAGCTCCTGATCCGCAATCGGCAATCAGCGGAACCTCGAGTTTGATGACGTTCTCCATTTCTTCCAGAACGATTTGCTTGACGAGATCAAATTCACTTTTATAGACGTTGAAGTTGAGTTCATCATGCACTTGCAGGATCATACGGCTTTTCAGGTTCTTTGCCTGAATGCGCCGGTGTATGCGTACCATGGCTAATTTGATAATATCGGCGGCGCTTCCCTGAATCGGAGCGTTGATGGCGTTTCGTTCGGCATAGCCGCGTACGATCGCGTTGCCTGAGTTGATGTCCGGCAGATAGCGTTTGCGCTTGAATAAGGTTTCCACATAGCCTTTTTCTTTGGCGATACGGACGCATTCATCCATATATTCCCGTACTTGCGGATAGGAGCGGAAATAGCCGTCTATGAGCTCTTTAGACTCGCTTCTGGCGATTGTGAGACGTTCTGCCAGTCCGAATACGGAAATACCGTAAATAATGCCGAAATTGGCTGTTTTTGCCTTTCTACGCATATCGCTGTTTACTTCTTCTACAGGTATACCGTAAATCTTGGCTGCTGTTGCGGCGTGGATATCTTCTCCGCTGCGGAAAGCTTCGATCATGTGTTCGTCTTTGCTTAAATGCGCCATGATACGGAGCTCGATCTGCGAGTAGTCTGCCGAAAAGAACAGGCAGTCTTCATTCTCCGGAATAAAGGCTTTACGAATCTCGCGCCCCAGAGCATCACGGATCGGGATGTTCTGTAAGTTCGGATTGGTAGAGCTGAGGCGTCCCGTTGCTGTTACTGTTTGATTGAACGAGGTATGCACCTTTCCGGTATTGGGATTGATCAGTTCGGGCAGGGCATCAATGTAGGTGCTTAACAGCTTTTTCAGTCCGCGGTATTCAAGAAGTTTCCCAACGATAGGGTGTTTTGACCGAAGCTTTTCCAGTGTTTCTTCGTTGGTGCTGTAATTGCCCGTTTTGGTCTTCTTGACTTTTTCTTCTATCTTCAATTGGTCGAACAGCACTTCACCTACTTGTTTTGTGGAGTTGATGTTGAACTCCATGCCGGCCATCTCGTGTATTTCTGTTTCTAATTTGATTAACTCAGCAGTTAGTTGCTCCGAAGATTGTTTCAGGGCGGCAGTGTCTAACTTCACACCGGTATATTCCATTTCTGCCAGCACAAAAACAAGCGGCATCTCTATATCTTCAAAAAGAGACTTGATGCCGGCTTTCTCTATTTCCGGCGCAAAGTAGTTGTGGAGTTTGAGTGTGATGTCGGCATCTTCAGCGGCATACTCTGCGACTTGCTCAATCGGAACGTCGCGCATCGTTTTTTGACCTTTTCCTTTCGGACCGATCAATTCTTCGATTGCTACCGTTTTATAGTTTAGATAAGTTTCGGCAAGATAGTCCATGCCATGACGAAGTTCGGGGTTGAGCAAATAATGCGCGATCATCGTATCGAATAATTTGCCTCTGACCCGCACGCCGTATTTTCGGAGAACAAGAATATCGAATTTTATATTCTGACCGATTTTGGTAGAGTTCAAATCCTGAAGGGCAGGAGAGAAGTAAGAAAGTATTTTTGTCGCTTCTTCCTTGTCGGCAGGTATCGGAACATACCAAGCCTCATTTTCTTCTACGGCAAACGATAATCCGACTAATCCGGCGGTCAGCGGATCAATTCCGTCGGTTTCTGTGTCAAACGCAAAAAAATCGTGACTGGATAAATATGCTCCTAATTCAAGGTAACTATCTTCATTATCAATTACTTTGTATGAGTGAGGAGTGGTTTTTAAGTCCGCGAGAATCGAATATTTCGGAGCGACCGGGGATTCGGTCGAAAATAAATCAAAGAGCGAGCCTTGAACCGGACCTGTTTCGACAGGCTTTTTGGCTTCACCTTTCATTTTGTTAATAAAGGTTCGAAATTCTAATTCGGTATAAATTTCGGTTAGCCGGTCTTCGTCCGGTTTTTCACGAACGCAGGCTTTCG
>DAIPZX010000088.1:0-8005 GCA_036781995.1 Massilibacteroides sp.
ATACGCTTTAGGCGTATACACGCTTTCCAGGCGTGCCTCTTCAACCACTCGAGCATCTCTCCAAAACGAGCGCAAAATACGAAAAAAAAACCATTTCCAAATTTTTCAGACCACAAATCTATGCTTTTTGCTCCATATATACACTATTTCTGTTTAAATTAATTTATCTTCAATTCTGTTTTCCCGCATATTTTTCGATTCAACAGATCGTTGCAAATATTTTCCTTGAATTTTTTTCAAGTTCTTCCGTTACAACCTCAATTGGCAAATTAAATATTTCAGCTATTTTTAGCGCGATTTCACGCAAATAAACCGGCTGATTTCGTTTCCCCCGAAAAGGCACCGGAGATAAATAGGGGGCATCCGTCTCTATAACCAAATCCCGGATTGTTACGGTCTGCTTCAGCACTTCAGGGAGATCCGAATTTTTATAGGTGACGATTCCGTTTATTCCTAATTTAAAATTGCCAAATGACAGAATCTCTCTGGCATCGGCTACAGTCCCGGAGAAACTATGAAAAATACCTTTCAGTTTTTCCGGACCAACTTTGTGTATCACCTCAAAAACTTCCGGGAAAGCATTACGCGTATGAATAGAAACAGGCAAGGAGCAGGCTATACTCCATCTTAATTGTTCTTCAAAAACGACAAGTTGTTCTTTCAAAAATGTTTTGTCCCAATAGAGATCGATTCCGATTTCACCGATTCCAGAATAACTCCTTCCGGAAAGCAAAGACTCGAGATAGAGTAATTCTGCCACATAATCAGACCCTACGCTGGTTGGGTGCAACCCCATCATTGGGAAACAATAATCAGGATACCGGTCACAAAGTTCATGTAGTCTATTCACTGATGAGCGATCAATATTCGGCAAGAACAAAGCGGTTATTCCAAAATCACGTGAGGCGGATATCAATTCATCACGGTCAGAATCAAAATCTTCTACATAAATATGACAATGTGTATCAATCAATTTCATATTAAACTTTTCGTTTCATAAGTTTATCACTTATTTCTTTCAGCACATCAAGTTTTTTAACGGGAACATCCAGGTTTGCAAGATAGGATTTTGCGTTATCATAATACGACAAGATTCTCCTTTCTGTCAGTTCTTTCACTCCCAGATTCGTATAAAGGGATGTAAAATAAGCAATCTTTTCCTTCGGACTGTACGTCTTGCATTGCAGCCAGTTTACTATTTCTGCCCGTTTTTTCCCTTCTGCTCTTTCTAAAGCATTAATAAGCAAAAACGTTTTCTTATTGCACAGGATATCTCCTCCTATATTTTTCCCAAAAGTTTCAGGATTACCATAGACGTCCAACAAATCATCTTGTAACTGAAAGGCTAAACCTAAAGCTATACCATATTTATAAAGCAAGTCCGCTTCATATGCAGGTGCACCTCCGACTATAGCGCCTGTTTTCAAAGCACAAGCAAGCAATACCGCAGTCTTGAGTTCGATCATTCGGATGTATTCCTTTTCTGTCACATCCAAACGCTGCTCAAACTCCATATCATATTGCTGTCCGCCACAAATAGCCAAAGCGGTTTCCGTAAATAGCGCTAACACCTCGGACAAATATATCGGAGCTGTTTCTCCGATCAGTTTATAAGAAGCTATCAACATAGCATCTCCGGATAAAATTGCCGTATTCGGACTCCAATACTTATGTACAGTAAGCTTACTCCTACGCATATCGGCTCCATCCATCAGATCATCATGCAGCAGAGTGAAGTTATGAAACACCTCAAGTCCCAAAGCCGGCTTCACCGCAACGTCAATATTATCTGAATAAATATTACATCCAATCAACGTCAATGCAGGTCTAATCCTTTTCCCTCCAAGAGCTAAAGTGTATTCAATCGGTTCAAATAAAGTTTCAGGCTCACCGGCAAACGATACACGAGCGAGTTCTGCTTCTGTTCTTTCTAATATAGAGTCTAAATTCATTATTGTAAAACCAAATAGGGCTAAGAAAAAAGGCTGCATTTAGCAGCCTTTTCTTTTATATTTCTATTACTGTAATCTAAATGTGATAGGTACTGTATACTTAACACGTACCGGTTTACCTCTTTGTTTTCCAGGAGTCCATTTAGGCATGGTATTAATCACGCGCAATGCTTCCTTATCCAAAGAAGGGTCAACACCTCTGACAACTTCAGCATCAACAACCGAACCGTCACGATTTACAACGAATGAACAAATAACACGACCCTGGATACCGTTTTCCTGAGCGATTACAGGATATTTAATACCCTTATTGATAAATTCAAGAAGTTTTGCTTCACCTCCGGGGAACTGGGGCATTTCTTCTACGACTGTAAAGATTTGTTGTGCAGACTCTTCTTCGTCTTCAACAACAGCAACCGGTGCCACATAAGTCTGAACCTGAGCTTCAGTCTGAGCATCTTCTGATGACAGAATATCTTGTTGTTCTAATTCCACGTCATCTTCAACCACATTAAGCACCTCTGCAGCAACCTGTGCGGGAGGTGGAGGTGGAGGTGGGGCCTGAATTTCTTCTACTCTTGTAATTTCGATTTCTTCTTCAGCAATGATATCTGCAATTCCTTCAACCTTTACAACAGCGATGTCTTTGGTTCCCCATTCAAACCCTACGAACAGGGAAGCAAGACCAACAACAAATCCCATAAGGATTCCAAGGAATTTACCTCCTTCCAAACTTGCCTTCTTCGATTTTTTAACTTCCATACAATTATAATGTTTTATGTGTTTTCCAATGTGACAAAAATACAAATTATTTTATATCAAGCTTTATAAAAGGGAAAATACTTATTCAATTTTGTTTTTTTAAGTTGTTTCCCGAAAAATTAAAACAGATTCACATACATTTTTATATTTTTTTTCGTTTAATCTAACAAAGAGATAAATTTATCATCCGTTTTTTCGGTCGTAAAGTAAAATCTTTTTTTTCAATAAATCATTATTACACTATTATTTTTTCAAACTCAAAGGATAAATAGAATACAAAATTCTACTGCTGAAAGGACATAACATATTAAACAGAGATTGAGAAGTTTGTGATTTGTATGTTTTAAGTACCTTTGGTTCGTTTTTAGACAAAATATGAGACAATTAATAGTTTTGCTAATCATTTCCGGTCTATCATTCCCACTGTTCGCACAAGAAGGGGATGAGGTTTTCGGTTTTTTACGTTACCCCACATCTTCCAGGGCAAATGCGCTTGGCGGACATACCGTTTCGTTAATAGAAAGAGATCCTTCATTAATATTTCACAACCCCGGTCTTTTGGGGGGAGAAATGGATGGAATGATCAATCTGAATTACATGAATTACATTTCCGACATCAATATAGGGAGTGCCGTATTCACAAAAGCAAGAGGCGAACGCAGCGCGTGGGGTATCGGTGCCAGTTTTATTAGTTATGGAAATTTCAAAAAAACCTCTGTTAATAATGAGCAGGAAGGTACGTTTTCTGCCAAGGACATAAATTTCACAGCGCTTTACGGTCATGATCTTTCCGAGCGATGGCGCGGCGGTATCGCTATTAAATTCCTTTACTCAACGTTTGAACGTTATTCCGCATTCGGGTTATGTGCGGATGTGGGTTTGAGCTATTATAATTCGGACAAAGGTGTTTCGTTCGGTTTTACATTAAAAAATATGGGTGCTCAATTGAAGAGCTATAATGAGGAACGACAAAAGTTGCCATGGGATATACAAATAGGCTTTTCAAAAAAAATGCAAAATGCCCCGCTTCGTATATCTGTAACTGCTATGTATTTAAACAAATGGGAGATAGACTATATTGATAAGGTAAATACAGGGAAAAAGAGTCCATTCTTTAAAACACTAACCAGACACCTGGTTCTTGGGGCTGATTATGTTCCTTCGGATAATTTCTGGTTGGGAATAGGCTTTAATCCCAAGACCAATCAGGATATGGCTTTGGAAAGCGGAAATAAATTAGGTGGCTTTTCTTTTGGGGGAGGAATCAGGATAAGCAAATTCGACGTATCTACGTCTGTTGCCAAATATCATCCTTCAGCTACCTCGCTTATGATCAGTATTTCTACCACCTTGGATGATTTCAAATAAATAAAGAATCAAATGAAAAAAATAGTTATCGCAATCGATGGCTTTTCTTCCAGTGGGAAAAGCACAATGGCTAAAGATTTGGCTAATGCAATCGGATATATTTATATTGACACAGGAGCTATGTATCGTGCCGTAACGCTTTACTGCCTGACGCATGATATCATTACGGATAAAGGCATCAACACCGAATTACTGAAATCCGAGATAGAAAAAATCCGGATCGATTTCAGAAACAATGAAAAAACAGGAAAACGGGAAACTTATCTGAATGGGGTAAATGTAGAAGAAGATATCCGGAAGATGGATGTAGCAAACTGGGTCAGCCCCATTGCTACAATCGGATTTGTCAGACGTGCATTAGTTGCGCTACAACAAAAAATGGGAGAACAAAAAGGCATCGTTATGGATGGAAGAGATATCGGTACGATTGTTTTCCCCGATGCGGAACTAAAACTCTTTATTACAGCCAGCCCGGAAGTACGTGCCAAACGCCGGGTAGATGAGCTAACGGCAAAAGGAGAGCAGGTTTCATACGAAGAAGTGTTGGAAAATATTAAAACAAGAGATCATATTGATTCAACCCGTGAGGAAAGTCCGTTGACACAAGCCGCCGATGCTGTGGTTCTGGACAATTCAACCATGACAATTGATGAACAAAAAAACTGGCTTCTTGTTCAATATAAAAAGGCAATTAAAGAATAAAGAACAGTACTGAAAGCTCTTTTCTCGAATTGCATTATACAGATTATAATGTCATGATAATAGTAGAAATAGACAATGGCTCAGGGTTTTGCTTTGGCGTGGTTAATGCCATAAAAAGTGCAGAAAAAGAACTTAAAGAAACCAAGGATAATCTATATTGCCTTGGAGACATCGTACACAACAATCAAGAAGTAGATCGATTAAAAGCAGACGGTCTTCATTCAATTGTTCATGCAGATCTCACTCGTCTGCAAGGCAAGAAAGTGTTGCTTCGTGCACATGGTGAGCCTCCCTCTACATATCAGATAGCCAGAAAAAATAACATCACCATTATAGACGCCACTTGTCCCGTAGTAATCCGGTTGCAGCAACGAATCAAAAAATGTTATATTGAAACCCGCACTCAAAATGCTCAAATCGTTATTTACGGCAAAAAAGGTCATGCCGAGGTAAACGGACTGGTTGGGCAAACGGAAGGAAATGCCATTGTTGTTGAAAAAACGGAAGACATCTCAAGTCTGGATTTCAAGCGGGATATCTATCTTTTTTCACAAACGACCAAACCGCTCGATGGCTTTCACCATATCATTGAAGAAATTCGTTCAGCCATGTCTCCCGAAGCCGGATTCACTTTTTATGACACAATTTGTCGACAAGTAACCAACCGTATGCCGAATATAAAAATATTTGCCTCCAACCACGATTGGGTTTATTTTGTTGCCGGCAAGAAAAGCTCCAATGGAAAAGTTCTATTTGAAGAGTGTAGGAAAGCAAACCCCAACACCTTATTTGTTTCGGACGCAGATGAGATTACAGAGCCACTTCCTCCGGGAATAGAGCGCGTAGGAGTTTGTGGTGCCACATCAACTCCTAAATGGCAAATGGAAGCCGTAGCTGCACGCGTTCGCGAACTGAACACAAGCCTTTAGATTTAAATAAAGATTATAAAAAGGACAAGCCTTTTCGGCAAATAATACTACTTTTGCCATTAACTAATTATAATAAGAACAAGATGTCTACAATTAAATGTGTTGGTATTTTGACGTCCGGTGGTGATGCACCGGGAATGAACGCCGCGATTCGCGCAGTTACCCGTTCGGCCATTTATAATGGTATGGTGGTGAAAGGAATTTACAGAGGTTACAAGGGGCTTATTACCGGCGAAATACAGGAATTCAAGACTCAAAATGTAAGTAATATTATACAACGTGGCGGAACGCTTTTAAAAACTGCACGTTGCCTGGAATTCAAAACACCTGAAGGACGTAAGCAAGCTTATGATAGACTTGTTGAAGAAGGTATTGAGGCACTCATTGTTATCGGTGGCGACGGGACATTAACAGGAGCTCGCATCTTTGCACAGGAGTTTAATTATCCGATCGTAGGTTTGCCCGGAACAATCGACAATGATCTATTTGGCACAGACGTTACTATCGGCTATGATACCGCTCTAAACACCATTATGGAGTGTGTTGATAAAATACGGGATACAGCGACATCGCATGACCGTCTCTTTTTTATTGAGGTGATGGGGCGTGATGCAGGCTTTCTGGCATTAAACGGAGCCATAGCTTCCGGAGCTGAGGCAGCAATCATACCTGAAACATCGTTAGAAAATGATCAGTTGGGAGAAATGATTAAAAACGGCTTTCGAAAATCAAAAAACAGCAGTATTGTTCTTGTAGCTGAAAGCGAAGTTACCGGAGGCGCCATCGGAATAGCCGAACGAGTAAAAAAAGAGTTCCCTCAGTTTGACGTCAGAGTAACTATTCTCGGTCACTTACAACGCGGTGGTTCTCCCTCTGCGCAAGATCGCATATTAGCTACAAGAATGGGTGTAGCTGCTATCGATGCTTTATTGGACGACCAGAGAAACGTAATGATCGGGATTCAGAATGACCAGATAATCAATGTCCCTTTTTCCAAGGCAATAAAGAATGACAAGCCAATTAACAGAGAATTATTGAACACCTTGCGGGTTTCTTCAATTTAATTTTTCTGTATAGAGGGTATAAAAACCTGATTAATAAAACTAATCAGGTTTTTTTATACCATATACGTAAGTATATATACAATCTCTCACAGTCTCATACGCTTGTTCCATATCCATATTTCCACAACTCATGAGCTTCATATCACACCATGTATCGCCCTCACGATATGGCGGTTGTTGATAACCTGCTTCATGTAAATTAAAGCCTAAGGCTTTATAGAATCGAACTCTTTTTTGCGTTAGGTCGTCTATCGGATTCTCAACCTCTAAAACCACGTCAGACTTCACTTGCTTAAGCATTTCTCTCATTACGATAGAGCCAATACCTCCACTCCTGAAAGCAGCTTCTATTGCAAAATGTTCAACATAGACAAATTGTTCCAATTCCCAATAAGTAATAAAACCCACATATTTGTCTTCTTTAAGAATGACAAAAAGATGAAATAAAGGTTGCTTCTCAAGCAATTCACAAAACAGATAAAAATCTCGTCTTTCTGTTTCCGGAAAAGCAGAAGTATATGTAGCTTGCACCTTAGGGAGATAAAGGCTGAGTGTATCTTCCACACGAATCAAATTCACATTATTAGATAGTTCCATTTATACAAGATTTTATAAAAAAGTTTGCCATTCTAACAAAACAAAACAAAACAGCTTCCAAAATCATAGAATTATAATTACTTTTGTCTTAAATCGTAAGAAAGAAATCAAACATTAATATACAAATATAATCAATTATGGCACACCACCAGTTAGATGCTCTCGATGAAAAGATTTTAAAACTTATCATAGGAAATGCGAGGATGCCATTTCTAGAGGTAGCGAGAGAGTGTAATGTATCAGGAGCTGCAATACATCAGCGCATACAAAAACTCACGAATATGGGCGTAATAAAAGGCTCCGAATTCATAGTAGACAACACCAAGGTTGGGTATGAAACTTGTGCCTATATGGGATTATTTCTAAAATCTCCGGGGCAATTCCCTGCCATAACAGAAGCTTTAAAGAATATTCCGGAAGTAGTAGAATGCCATTACACAACAGGTCAATATGATTTATTTATTAAAATTTACGCGAAAAACAACCAGCATTTATTAAGTGTTATTCACAACAAACTCCAACCTTTAGGACTGGCAAGAACAGAATCATTAATCTCATTTAAAGAAGCTTTCAAAAGACAAATCCCCATTAATCTGGAGGAAGAAGAGTCTATCTAAAATCCGCAGATCCA
>DAIPZX010000089.1:0-7987 GCA_036781995.1 Massilibacteroides sp.
ATCTCAAAACCTTTGATGCCTATGCCGTTTTGTGGGTAAAAGACACGGATTCGGAGGTTGACTTCGTTAATGGATTTACAGAAACGTATGGCGACCCGTTAGGCATGAAGGCAAGCTGGGAATCCACCGTAAACTTTATAAATAAAGAAGCGACAAAGCGCACCAAACTAATCAGCGACAACGCGCAATGGTTTGAAGATCATTCGCCGATAGACGACCGATTCCGTAAGAAAGAAGTAAAAGGAGTCAGCGCAAAGGTGATTACCGTAACGATGCTGGGAGGTGATTGTTATCCGGCAACGCCTATCGGCATCAATCTGCCGAACGCGGATTGGATCAGAAGAGACCACGGTTCGAAGTCGGTAACGATTGAAAACATAACAGAGGCCTACGATAAAGCATCACAGGGTAATGGCTTCGGCGAAGAGTTTGTTTGGAGCGATACGGAACGTGATCTGTTGAAAAATTACGGATTTGCGACAGACAACCTCCACACAGACTTGCATGAATGCCTCGGACATGGCTCCGGAGTCACGCTTCCGGGTGTAGAGCCCGATGCATTGAAGGCGTATGCCTCTACATTGGAAGAAGCACGTGCCGACCTGTTCGGACTATATTATATCGCCGATACGAAAATGGTGGAATTAGGTCTTTTACCGGACAAAGAAGCCTACAAAGCCGAGTATTACAAGTTCATGATGAATGGATTGATGACGCAACTTGTACGCATCGAATTAGGTAAAAACATTGAAGAAGCCCACATGCGCAATCGTCAGTTAATAGCCCGGTGGGCCTATGAAAAAGGCCGGGCAGACAACGTTGTGGAGCTCAAACAACGCGATGGCAAAACATACGTTGTTATTAATGACTATCAGAAACTACGCGACCTGTTCGGTCGGCTGCTCGGCGAAGTGCAACGCCTGAAAAGTGAAGGTGACCTGGCGGCAGGGAAAAAATTAGTCGAAGATTATGCGGTACAGGTGGATCACACCTTGCATGCTGAAATACTGGAGCGTTACGCTAAGTTAAATTTAGCGCCTTACAAAGGATTTGTGAATCCGGTGATGCACGAAGTAAAGAATGCTAACGGCGAAGTGACCGATGTGATACTGGATTATTCTGAAAGCTACACAGACCAAATGCTTCGTTACAGTAAAGACTATTCATTCCTGCCTACTTATAACGACTGATTTCGGGATATGGAGGAAGTAATCAAAGATATACGCTTCCGGCTGCGGAAAGCGATGAATGGGATTGTGTCTGCCAGTATGCGTCAGAAAGGAGTGGAATACAAACTGAACTTCGGTGTATCTATCCCCGAAATCAAAAAAATCGCGTCTGCTTACGCGCCTGATGCAGCACTTGCCAAATGGCTTTGGGCACAGGATGTAAGAGAGCATAAGATACTGGCTACATTATTATACCCTCCTGCATCTTTCACGGCAGAAGAAGCGGAAAACTGGGTGAATGAGATTCGTTATCAGGAAATCGCCGAACAATTCTGCACGAATCTGACTCAATACCTGTCTTTTGCGCCGGCATTGGCAGAACGATGGATTGGTGACGAACGGGAGAATGTACAGATTTCCGGTTTCTTATTGTATGCCCGGTTATATACGCAGAGGAATAACTCACTCTCAGCGGAAAAATTATTCGCAGAGGCAAAAAGCGTCATTGACCAAGGTTTTTCTCGTTCGCAGCGCGCGGCATTATTGGCATTGAAGCGATACGGACGACAAAATGAAGCTCAGGCAGCAACTGTTTTGAATTATTTTAATACATATTCAGATTCAGACTCAAAAGAGCAACAGGAGTTTTACAAAGATCTGAAGTTCGAATTTGAATATTATAATTAGAAGCTGTTTTGCCGTAAAAATAAATACGCTACCTTTGCGAAGCAGGACCTCCGGATACGAAATGACTCTAAATGGAAAATAAATACTATACTGAACTAAAAGACATTCTGACAGACTATCTTACCACGCTTAAGTTGCGTAAGACGGACGAGAGATATGCTATTTTTGAACAGATTTGTTTATTTCCATCACATTTTGATATAGGGACATTGCATGAGCGATTAGATCAGACAAATTTTCATGTCAGCAAAGCAACACTATACAATACGTTGGATATTCTTCTGGCAGCGGAGTTGATCGTAAAGCATCAGTTCACAGCCAAGTCGATACAGTATGAACTGAAAGCATTGGCAGAAACACATTCACATCTGATTTGTTCTACGTGTGGAGCAGTGCGTGAATTACGTGGGTCTTCATTAAAGAAAGATATAAAGAATCTGAAGATAAACAGGTTTACACCTATGTTTTACACACTTTATATCTATGGCATATGCAGTAAATGCAAGCATAAAATTCAAAAACAACAATAAAGGCAATACAAAACAATGAAAGTAGATGTTTTATTAGGTTTGCAGTGGGGAGATGAAGGCAAAGGTAAAGTTGTCGATGTTTTAACACCAAAGTATGATGTAATAGCTCGTTTTCAGGGAGGTCCGAATGCCGGACACACGCTTGAATTCAATAACGAAAAATATATACTTCGCTCGATACCTTCCGGTATTTTTCAAGGGGGAAAGATCAATATTATCGGCAATGGCGTTGTGCTTGACCCGTTATTGTTCCGTCAGGAAGCAGAGGCTTTGGCTGCCAGCGGGCACGACCTGACCAAAAAACTGTTTATTTCCAAGAAAGCACATCTGATTCTACCGACTCATCGCGTATTAGACGCAGCATACGAAGCCTCTAAAGGCGCCGGTAAGATTGGCACCACAGGCAAAGGCATCGGTCCGACTTATACAGACAAAATCAGCCGTAACGGGCTGCGTGTCGGAGACGTGCTCCATAACTTCGATGAAAAGTATGCCATTGCCAAAGCTAAACACGAAGCAACTCTGGCGTCATTAAACTACACCTACGATATAAAAGAGTTGGAAGCAGAATGGCTGTCAGCGCTTGATTATCTGAAACGCTTTAAACTGATCGACAGCGAACAGGAGATCAATGACTATCTGAAAGAAGAAAAGTCCGTATTGGCCGAGGGTGCGCAGGGAACTATGCTGGACATTGATTTTGGTTCTTATCCATTCGTCACTTCTTCCAACACTATTTGCGCGGGATGTTGCACCGGCTTAGGTGTATCTCCACGTAATATCGGTGAAGTTTTTGGCATTTTCAAGGCTTATTGTACCCGTGTGGGCAGTGGTCCGTTTCCCAGTGAACTATTTGACGAAACAGGCGATAAGCTATGTGAGTTAGGTCATGAGTTCGGTTCAGTTACCGGACGCAAACGTCGTTGCGGCTGGATTGATCTGGTTGCGTTGAAATACGCGATCATGATAAACGGTGTAAGTCAATTAATCATGATGAAGAGTGACGTGCTCGATTCTTTCGAAACAATCAAAGCCTGTGTAGCTTATCGGATCAATGGCGAAGAGGTAACCTCATTCCCTTATGAGATAAATGAAGATGTCGAACCAATTTATGTAGAATTACCAGGTTGGAACACAGATATGACAAAAATGCAGAGCGAAGACGAATTTCCGGAAGAATTCAATAATTACCTGACATTTTTGGAAGAAGAGTTAGGTGTTCCTGTGAAAATTGTGTCAGTAGGACCAGACAGAGAACAGACAATTCTAAGATATACGGAAGACTAACCCCCAAAAACGACTAAAAACAAGACGTAATATAATGAGTTTATAATTTGGCAGACTTTTTGTCGTTTAATTTGTTGTATTAAATAACGTAGTCTTTTAATGTAAAAAAATATGATGTACTGGATTATATTTATTGGTTTTGCCTTATTGAGCTGGATTGTTTCTTATCGTTTGAAGAACAAATTCGAGAAATATTCCAAAGTACCCTTACCTAATGGAATGACAGGAAAGGATGTGGCTGAAAAGATGCTTCATGACAATGGCATCTACGATGTGAAAGTGATTTCTACACCCGGTCATTTAACAGACCATTATAACCCTGCCAACCAAACGGTGAATTTGAGCGAGTCTGTTTATTATAGCAACAGTGTAGCGGCAGCGGCGGTAGCAGCTCATGAATGCGGACATGCTGTTCAACACGCCACGGCTTATGCACCGTTAAAGATGCGTTCGGCGCTTGTCCCTGTAGTCAGCTTTTCGTCTAACATTATGATGTGGGTGATTCTTGCAGGTATGTTGATGATTAACACCTTTCCACAATTGCTGTTGTTTGGTATTATCTTGTTTGCATCTACAACATTATTCAGCTTCATTACGCTGCCTGTTGAAATTGACGCCAGCAAACGCGCCTTGGTTTGGTTAAGCAATGCGGGCATTACGAATGTAGCAACACACGATAAGGCAGAAGATGCCTTACGCTCGGCTGCCTACACGTATGTAGTCGCTGCCTTAGGCTCATTGGCTACATTATTATATTATATTATGATTTATATGGGACGCCGCGATTAAGTTGTGTCTGAATTGATTTAAAAAAAGACATGCAAAAGCCCTCGATACCCAAAGGAACCCGAGACTTCTCGCCTGAAGAAATGGCGAAACGTAATTATATATTCAATACGATTCGCGAGGTTTACCATTTATATGGTTTTCAGCAGATCGAAACCCCCGCGATGGAGAATCTGTCAACCCTGATGGGTAAATACGGTGAAGAAGGAGATAAATTATTGTTCAAAATACTGAACTCCGGAGATTGTTTCGCCGGTATCTCCGATGAAGAACTTATGGAGCGCAATGCGGTTAAGTTTGCAGCTAAAGCCTGTGAAAAAGGACTGCGATATGACCTGACTGTTCCATTCGCCCGTTTCGTTGTTCAACACAGAAATGAGATCACATTCCCGTTCAGGCGTTATCAGATTCAACCGGTATGGCGGGCTGATCGTCCTCAAAAGGGGCGCTATCGTGAATTTTTTCAATGTGATGCTGATGTTGTAGGCTCAGATTCATTGATCAATGAAGTGGAATTAATTCAAATCATGGATGAAGTATTCCGCCGGCTGAATATTCGTGTAGCCATAAAAATGAATAATCGCAAGATACTGACAGGTATCGCGGAAATAATCGGCGAAGCGGAAAGGATTGTAGATATAACCGTCGCCATTGACAAATTAGATAAAATCGGATTGGATAATGTGAATGCCGAACTCAAGGAAAAAGGACTCTCTGAAGCAGCCATTAATCAGTTGCAGCCGATTATCCAACTCAGCGGATCAAACAATGAAAAACTGGAACAATTAAGAACAGTACTTGCCGGTTCGGAAACAGGATTAAAAGGAGTGGAAGAACTTGCTTTCATCTTAAAACGCATCGACTCCACGCCTGTTCAGGCAGAGTTGGAATTGGATCTGACATTAGCCCGCGGATTAAACTACTATACCGGCGCGATCTTTGAAGTAAAAGCGCTCGATGTACAGATCGGAAGTATAACCGGAGGCGGACGTTATGACAATCTTACAGGGGTATTCGGTTTACAGGGTATTTCCGGTGTAGGTATTTCATTCGGAGCAGACCGTATTTTCGATGTATTAAATCAATTAGATTTATATCCGGAGGACGCATTACAAACCACTCAATTATTATTTGTCAATTTTGGAGAAAAAGAAGAAACATATCTGCTTCCGATAATATCCAAAGCGCGTGCGGCAGGAATACGGGTAGAACTTTATCCGGAAAGCACAAAAATGAAAAAGCAAATGAGCTATGCAGATGCTAAAAAGATTCCTTATGTAGCGATTGTCGGAGAAAACGAAATCAACGAAGGCAAAATCAATTTGAAAAACATGCTTACCGGAGCACAAAATCTGCTGACCATAGATGAGCTGATCGCAGCATTCTAAACGCAAAAAACGCGACAAACTGTCAGTTTTCGGAATAATCAGACAGACTATATTGACAGTTGCATCATCCGATTTTACTTTGGCATGGAATTCGTATAGATAGTGACGTGAACATTAAAAACAATCATATTAATAAATTAAAATACCAAGAAAATGAACATTAAGCCATTAGCAGACAGGGTACTTATTAAGCCTGCCGCAGCAGAAGAAAAAACAGTTAGCGGAATTATTATTCCCGATTCAGCAAAAGAAAAGCCTCTGAAAGGCGAAGTTATAGCTGTTGGAAATGGTACAAAAGATGAAGAAATGGTAGTTAAAAACGGCGACAGCGTATTGTATGGTAAATACGCGGGAACTGAGATTGAGTTGGACGGTGATAAATTCCTGATCATGCGTCAATCCGACATTTTAGCTATTATCTAATTTCTAAACTAATTAAAAAGTATAAAAATCATGTCAAAAGAGATTTTGTTTAATATGGAAGCCCGCGACCTGCTGAAGAAAGGCGTGGATGAATTGGCAAATGCTGTAAAAATAACTTTAGGTCCAAAAGGTCGTAATGTAATTATCGAAAAGAAATTCGGCGCTCCTCATATCACAAAAGACGGTGTAACCGTAGCGAAAGAAGTGGAATGCGCTAACCCATTCGAAAACATGGGAGCTCAGCTTGTTAAGGAAGTAGCTTCTAAAACAAATGACAATGCCGGAGACGGAACAACAACTGCAACCGTATTAGCTCAGTCAATCATTGGCGTAGGTTTGAAGAACGTAACCGCAGGCGCAAATCCAATGGATCTCAAACGTGGTATCGACAAAGCTGTTGCGAAAGTGGTAGACCATATCGCAGGCCAAGCTGAAGCTGTAGGCGACAGTCTTGAAAAAATCGAACATGTAGCTAAAATCTCTGCTAACGGCGACGAATCAATCGGTAAGTTGATTGCCGAAGCGATGAGAAAAGTAAAAAAAGAAGGCGTAATCACAGTGGAAGAAGCTAAAGGAACCGAAACGACCGTTGATGTAGTAGAAGGTATGCAATTTGACCGTGGTTATATCTCTCCTTATTTCGTAACAGATACGGAAAAGATGGAAGCTCAAATGGAGAACCCATATATTCTGATCTACGAAAAGAAAATTTCCGTATTGAAAGAACTTCTTCCTATCCTGGAACAAACCGTACAGTCTGGTCGTCCGATGTTGATCATCGCTGAAGATATAGATAGCGAAGCGTTGGCTACGTTGGTAGTTAACCGTCTGCGTGGTTCTTTAAAAATATGTGCTGTTAAGGCTCCCGGCTTTGGAGATCGCCGTAAAGCTATGCTGGAAGATATCGCTGTATTGACCGGTGGTACTGTTATCTCTGAAGAAACAGGTTTGAAACTTGAAGCAGCTACTATTGACATGCTGGGTACAGCTGAAAAAGTAACTGTAAACAAAGACAACACGACTATCGTTAACGGTGCCGGAGACAAAGGAGCTATCCAATCCCGTATCGGCCAGATCAAAAGTCAAATGGAGAACACCACATCAGACTACGACAAAGAAAAACTACAGGAACGTCTGGCAAAAATGGCCGGTGGTGTAGCTGTACTTTACGTAGGTGCTCCTTCAGAAGTGGAAATGAAAGAAAAGAAAGACCGTGTAGATGACGCGTTAAGCGCTACACGTGCTGCTATCGAAGAAGGAACAGTGCCGGGTGGCGGCGTTGCTTATATCCGCGCTATCGAAGCATTAGAAGGTCTGAAAGGTGCAAACGAAGATGAAACAACAGGTATCGAAATCGTTAAACGCGCAATCGAAGAGCCTCTTCGTCAGATCGTAGAAAACGCCGGTAAAGAAGGTGCTGTTATCGTTCAGAAAGTAAAAGAAGGTAAAGCTGACTTCGGTTATAACGCTCGTAAAGATGTATACGAAAACTTGTGTTCTACAGGTGTAATCGATCCGGCTAAGGTAGCTCGCGTAGCATTGGAAAATGCTGCTTCTATCGCCGGTATGTTCCTGACTACAGAATGCGTTATCGCTGAGAAGAAAGAAGATACTCCTGCAATGCCTCCAATGGGCCCGGGTATGGGTGGCGGCATGGGTGGCATGATGTAATCAACCCCTTCATGAAATATAAGAAGTCCGGCAGTTTTTATTGCCG